>JAZSEI010000016.1:0-30985 GCA_045531635.1 Acutalibacteraceae bacterium | reverse complement strand
ATGGTTTAGCTAATACTAGATATTACAATAGAAATCCTGCAAAAATTTGTAATTCAAAATAACTTATAGTGGTTGTACAAATAATAAAACTACCTGATTTGATTTATTCTAAAAATTGAATTAGGTAGTTTTCAATTTATCTTTTAAACGATAATATAAAATATATACTTTTATTTTGTAAATGAGTAAGTTATATAGCTGTATGCGATATGCTTAATTGCGTTTTTGGTTGTTAAAACTTTTAAGGTATATTTGAATTTATAATAATTATGTATACGTTACTAGTTATATTTCCATAATCAATGTAAGTAATGCGTTGGTTATTTAGTAGCTTTAAAATTTTCAGTATTAATTATTATAAAATCAGATTAACCTGATATATTTTTTCTAAAAGCTTTTATAAGCTAGATTATTGTGTTATAATAAATATTATATGTATTTTGAAAGGAAAAATAAGATGAGTAATAATAATATAATAAGAAAGCCTGTAGCAGATGGCGTTTTCTTTAGTAGCATCAATGAGCAACGCTTTAAGACTGCTAAAATTTCTGTTACAATGTTTGTTCCACTTAGTATAGATACAGCAGCACAGTATTCAATGTTACCATATCTATTATCATATAGTTGTAAAAAATATCCCAACGCATTAAGCCTTAACCGTGCATTAAATTCTCTTTATGGTGCAGGTATTGGTGCATACTGTAAAAAGATGGGAGAAACACTTGCTCTTACATTTACAATAGCGGGTATTGATGATAGATATACAATGAATGGCGAGAAAATATCTCCAGAGCTTGTAAACTTGCTTTGTGAGGCTATTTTTAATCCAAAAGTAAACAACGACGCTTTTGCAGATGAGGATTTTGCACAGTGTAAGCGTCAGCTTTTAGAAACAATAGATAGTGAATTTAACGAAAAACGCACTTACGCTATCTCACGACTTACAGAGATTATGTGTAGTAACGAAGTATTCGGTATAAAACGCTATGTAAGCAGAGAGGCTGTAGAAGCACTTACACCACAGTCGGTATATAAAGCTTGGCAGAATATACTTGTTAATTCAAGGGTAGAGGTTATGATGATTGGCAGTAGCGATTCATCACTTGCACAGGATATTATTACAAAGAGATTTTCTTCTTTTAACAGAATCTCACCAGAAATCAGCACACAGATAATTTCTACTGTAGATAAGGTAAAAGAAGAATACGAAAGCTTAGATATTGCACAGGCAAAATTAGTAATGGGATTTAGAACAGCTACAGCACAGCCAAATAATAATACAATTCCAATGGCACTTACAGTTGCAATACTTGGTGGCACACCAACATCAAAATTCTTTACCTATATTCGTGAAAAGCTTAGTCTTTGCTACTATTGTGCAGCAAGATATGATAAGCTAAAGGGAATAGTTGTTGTAGATAGTGGTGTAGAAAAGGCAAATGTAGAAAAAACTATACAAGAAGTAAAAAATCAGCTTGCCGAAATGCAAAAGGGTAATATAACTGATTTCGAAATAGAGTCAGCAAAGCTTGCTATAATCAATAGCTTTAAAAGCAATATGGATACAGTTTCTGGTACAGAGGGCTGGTATATAGGACAGATGCTTGATAAAGAGATTTTAACAGTAGAGCAAGCTGTAGAGTCTGTGTCAGCTGTAACTAAAGAGGAAATTATTGCTCTTGCAAATACTATTATTCTAGACACTATCTATTTACTTCAGCCAAAGGAGGAAGAAAATGAGTAATATAAAAGAAATTAAGTGTAATATTACTGGCGATAAATATTACAAAATAAATCATAAAAGTGGTTTAACAATATATGCTTACCCAAAAGAGGGCTTTAAGTCTACCTATGCAATTTTTGGTGCTAAATATGGCTCTATAAATACAACCTTTAAAAAGGATGATGGAGAGCAAATAGTTGTACCAGACGGTATTGCACATTATCTTGAGCATAAGCTTTTTGAATGTGAAGATGGAGATGCGTTTGTAAAGTATGCAAAAACAGGTGCATCTGCAAATGCGTATACATCGTTTGATAAAACCTGCTATCTGTTTTCATGTGCAGATAACTTTGATGAGTCATTAAAAATTTTGCTTGAATTTGTACAGGAGCCTTATTTTACAGAAGAAACAGTACAAAAAGAGCAGGGAATTATTGGTCAAGAAATAAGAATGTATGACGATGACCCTAACTGGAGAGTAATGTTCAATCTTCTTGGTGCTATGTATCATACACACCCTGTAAAAATAGATATTGCTGGCACAGTAGAAAGCATTGCAGAAATAACACCACAAAAGCTTTACGATTGCTATAATGGATTTTATAACCTTCACAATATGGCACTTGTTATGGTCGGTGGCTGTGCAACTCCTGAAAAAGCTATAGAAATGGCAGATAAATATCTTAAAGACTCACCAAAAAAGGATGTAACAAGTACATTCCCCAATGAAGCTGACAGCGTTGTTACAGATTATGTAGAGCAAAGATTCCCTGTGTCTGTTCCAATGTTCCATTTAGGTTTTAAAGAAGCAGTTAATAAAGAGCGTTTAACTAATAAAGAAATGGCAGAAAGTGCAATACTTCTTTTTGCTGTTGCGTCAGGCTCGTCAGAACTTTATCAGATATTAGAGGATAAGGGACTTATCAATAATTCGTTTGACTACGAGCATTTTGAAGGTCCATTTTACAGTAGTGTATTCTTTGGTGGTGAATCTACAAACCCAAAAGAGGCTGCTAAAATTATAAGAGAATATATAGATAATCTTCGTAAAACAGGAATATCGCAGGCTGATTTTGATATTGCTAAAAAGGCTGTATATGGCGAGGGGGTTTCGTCACTTAACCGTAACGAAACTATTGCTAATATTATTATGGATAGCGATTTTGCAGGCAGAGAGATATTTGACTATATTGAGCAGGTTAAGGCTACAACCTTAGAAGATGTAAATAAAAGACTTCAGAACCAGCTTGATAGCACAAAATCTTCATTGTCAGTAATTTTGCCACTAGAATAAGGAGGGGATAATAAATGAATGTTTCGTTTCCAGGTTTAGGTATTAACTTAGAAATAAGCAGACAGATCGAGCTATTTGGCTTGAGTATTTATTGGTATGGTTTAATTATAGCTTTTGGTTTAGTTATGGCGATTGTATATGCGTCTTTTAATTCTAAACGTTTGGGTGTAGATCCAGACAAGCTTTTAAACTGTGTTATAGTTGGCATAATCACAGGCATACTTGGTGCAAGAGCATATTATGTGCTTTTTAACTGGGACTACTACGGCAACAATCTTGATAAGATATTAGCTATTAATGAGGGTGGCCTTGCTATATATGGTGGTATTATAGGAGCTTTGTTAGGTGGTCTAATAGTTGCTAAAATTTCAAAAATGAATATTCCTGCGTTATTAGACATTGCAGCAATTGGCTTTTTAATTGGTCAAGGCATCGGCAGATGGGGTAATTTCTTTAACCAAGAGGCTTATGGTACTGCAACTACTTTGCCTTGGGGTATGGTTAGTGAAGGCACAAACAATGTAATTGTACACCCTTGCTTCCTTTATGAATCTATATGGTGTTTGCTTGGTGTACTAGTTCTTCATATTTTTTCTCACTCTAAGTTCAGAAAATATAGTGGACAAATTGGTTTGCTTTACTTAGTATGGTATGGTGCAGAAAGAGCAGTTGTAGAGGGCTTGCGTACAGATAGTCTGTTAATTCCAAATACAACATTGCGTGTATCTCAGCTTTTATCTATATTAATTTGTGCGTTAGGCATTACTTTACTGGTTGTTTTTCATACAAAAAAGTATAATAAAATAGTTGTATTTACTGCACCTGCACCAAAAAGTGAAAAAACTGATGTTGTTAAAGCTGAAGCGACAGCTAAAGAAAAATCAAAGCAAAAAGCAGAAGCTGATAATAACGAAATAAAATCTAAATCAGATAAAACTGATAACAATGAAATAAAATCAACCTCAGATAAAGCTGATAAAAAAGAAGATAAAAAAGATAAAAAGTTTGTGGTTGATATTAACCCTGATGATTTGTTCAAGTCAAAGAATAAAGATAAAAGCAATGATTCATCAAGCGTAGATGATGAATCAAACGAGGAGTTTTTTGATATTAACCAGATAGGAAGCTCAAGCGTGGATTCTTCAAAGGAGAGTATCGAAAAAGAAATTGACAATATTTTAAAGGGTCTTAATAACTAATAAAATATATTGCATATAAATAATAAGGAGAATAATTATGGCTAATATAATTGACGGTAAAGTGGTTTCTGCAAGTGTAAAGCAACAGGTTGCAGATGAGTGTGCAAAAATTTTTGCAGAAAAAGGTATTAAACCAGGCTTAGCAGTAATAATTGTTGGTGATGATCCAGCTTCAAGAGTATATGTAAACAACAAAAAAAAGGCTTGCGAGCTTGTGGGCTTTATTTCAAGAGAATATGCTCTACCAGCAGAGACAACTCAAGAAGAGCTTATGGAACTTGTAAATCAGCTTAATGAGGATAAGGAAATTAATGGTATACTTTGTCAGCTACCTTTACCTAAGCACCTTGATGAAAAGGCTGTTATAGAAGCTATCTCACCACAAAAGGATGTTGATGCATTCCACGCTGTTAATGTAGGTAAAATTATGATAGGTGATTTTGACTTTTTACCTTGCACACCAGCTGGTGTAATGGAGCTACTTGCTTATTATGATATTGATATTTGTGGTAAAGAATGTGTTGTACTTGGTAGAAGTAATATTGTAGGTAAGCCAATGAGTATGCTTTTATTACATAAAAACGGCACAGTTACAGTTTGTCATAGCCGTACAGCAAATCTTAAAGAGGTTTGCAAAAGAGCTGATATACTTGTTGCTGCTGTTGGTATTCCAAAGTTTGTTAAGGCAGATATGGTAAAAGAGGGTGCAGTAGTGATCGATGTTGGTATAAACAGAGATGAAAACGGCAAGCTTTGTGGTGATGTTGATTTTGCAGATGTAGAGAGCATTGCCTCTTACATAACACCTGTACCAGGTGGTGTTGGTCCAATGACAATTGCTATGCTTATGAAAAACACTCTTACAGCTTTTAAAATGCAAAATAATCTTTAATTTTAAACACCATTTAAAATCTTTTACAGGTTTTAAATGGTGTTTAATAAAATGATTAATATTCTCATATATATTATTAATTAATTTTGGAGGTCAGGTAATGACGAAATCAAAAAAAGCTAAGCATACAAATGTGAATATAAATACTAATACTAATAAGAAAAGCACTTTGACTGTGTATTTTGTGTTAAGAATTCTTATATTATTAGAAATTGTACTTTGTGTGTTCCGTAAAGATTACCACAGTGTCTTTATTTGTGCTTTATCGCTTGTTTTAATGCTTTTGCCAAGTATTATAGAGCATAGACTAAATATAGAGCTACCAGATACTCTTGAAATAATAATATTATGCTTTATTTTTTCTGCCGAAATTCTTGGCGAGATAAATAGTTTTTATATTCGTGTTCCTCATTGGGATACAATTTTACATACCATGAATGGATTTTTATGTGCAGCTGTTGGCTTTGCTATGGTAGACTTTTTTAACAGAACAGAAAAATTTTCTATCAAATTGTCACCACTATATTTAGCGATAGTTGCGTTTTGTTTTTCTATGACGATAGGTGTGTTGTGGGAGTTCTTTGAATTTTCCTGTGACCAGTTATTAGGTCTTGATATGCAAAAGGATTACATAATAAATACAATTAACACAGTTTCTATGGACGCTACCAAAACCAATACTGTTGTTAGTGTTCAAGATATTAAGGAGGTAATTATAGTACATAGTGATGGCACTCAGCAAAGCTTAGGAGTAGGTGGATATGTTGATATTGGAATTATAGACACAATGGAGGATTTATTCGTTAACTTTGTTGGTGCTGTAATATTCTCAACTATTGGTTATTTCTATGTTAAGCAAAGAGGTAAGCATAAATTTGCTTCGCATTTTATTCCTGTAGTGCTTGATGATGTTGATACTAATGTAGAAATTAATATTGATGTAGATGTTAATATTATTAATAATAGTAATACATCTACCGGTGAAGATAATATAGTTAAGGTTGATACCGAAGATTAATATTTTATAAAAATACCACTTGGCATATTACATATAGTCGAGTGGTATTTTTATTTTCTAAATAGTAGATGATAAATCTTAATACACTAATAATCACGCTGTAGCATATTATGTTAAAAAGCCTTATCAGATATTTAAAGAGGTGAAGTTTATGCAAAGGCAGTTTATTATGGTATCATCAATAACCTATGCGATGAAGGCTAAAGCGATTTTAAGGGATTATGGTATCTATGTAGATATAATAAAATCTCCTAAATATTCACAAAATGCTCGTTGTAGCTATAGCTTGATTATTTATAGAAATATAGATAAAGCAATAGCCTTGTTAAATCAAAATAATATCGAAATACTTGGAATAACACAGGAGGAAGAAAAGCAATGATTTATTTAGATAATTCTGCTACTACATTTCCTAAACCTAAAAGTGTTTACAATGCAGTTAACAACGCTATGCAGAATATCGCAGCAAACCCTGGTAGAAGTGGACATAAAATGTCAATTACTGCTGCTGAAAAGGTATTTGAATGTAGACGATTAGTAGCAGAGCTTTATAATATAGATACTATAGAAAATATAGTTTTTACACCAAATTGTACCTATGCACTAAATACTGTAATTAACGGATATTTAAAAGAAAACGACCATGTAGTAGTGTCAGAGTTTGAGCATAATTCAGTGTTAAGACCATTACAAAACCTTGAAAGTAAGGGTATAAGCTATACTGTTGCAAAAGTAGAGTATGCAGATTTTGAAGCAACATTAAATAACTTTAGAAACGCAATTAACTCCAAAACAAAGCTTTTCGTAATAACACATGCATCTAATGTAACAGGTGTTGTGTTGCCAATTTCACGACTAACAGCACTTGCACATCAATATAATATTAAAGTTTTGGTAGACACGGCACAGTCGTCGGGTGTATTACCAGTTGATGTTGAAACTATGAATATAGATTTTCTTGCTGTAGCAGGTCATAAAGGTTTATTTGCACCAATGGGTACAGGTGTTTTATATATTAAAAATCCTAATGAAATATTACCATTAATCTCTGGAGGCACAGGTAGCAGCTATCTAGAGATAAAACAGCCAACTCAATCTCCAGATAAATTTGAAAGTGGTACTTGCAATCTAATAGGTATTTGTGGATTGTCAGCTGGTATAGAGTTTGTAAAAAAAATAACCATAGAAAAAATATATCAGCATGAATTTATGTTACTTCAAAAGCTATATGAAGGTCTGTCAGAAATAAAAGCCGTTAACTTATATACACCATATCCCAAAAAGGGGTTTCAAGTACCTGTATTATCTTTTAATGTTAAGGATATTCATAGCGAAAACATATCAGCTATGCTAAGTAAAGAGTATAATATAGCAGTAAGGGCAGGTTTACATTGTGCACCTTTGGCACATAAAGCCTTAGGCACAGAAAACCAAGGTACGGTAAGAGTTTCTCTGTCATATTTTAATAATATTCAGCATATAAATTCTTTAGTAAAATCGGTCAAAAAAATTTCTGTACAATATTAAAAAAATTTAATTTAAGTAGTGCACTTTTTCTTATTTTATGATACAATTCAATATGTATAATTAAGATTAAATTGTACATATGATTGTTGATTATATTTAAAAGGAATGTAAATAATGGAATCTGTTATGTTGTGGTTTCAGTCCTTTTTATCTGTTATAAAAACCTTTCAGATAAAAGATGCTGTAGATATTTTATGCGTTACAGCAGTAATATATGCAGTTATTAAATTTGTAAGAGATACAAAGGCTGTTCAGCTTTTAAAGGGTGCAATTTTATTTATTGTAGTATATTTTTTATCATCATTATTCAATCTTACAATGTTTTCAACGCTGTTGAAAATGTTTATGGAATTTGGTGTGCTAATTATTATAATTGTTTTTCAGCCAGAAATAAGAAATGCCCTTGAAAAAATAGGTAGAAGTAAATTTTCGAAATCAATAGGTTTTTCTTCTACAGATGAAGATGAAAAGCTTATAGAACAAAATAGAAAATGTGTACGAGATGTTGCTACAATTGCAAGAAAATTTAGCAAACAGAAGGTAGGAGCACTGATTGTATTTGAGCGTGAAACAAAGCTTGGTGACATTATTAATACAGGTACAATTATAGATGCTCTACCTTCAGTTTCGTTACTTGGTAATATGTTTTTTAACAAAGCACCTTTACACGATGGTGCAGTAATAATACGAGGTGGCAGAGTTTACTCTGCAGGCTGTATTTTGCCACTTACAAAAAGAAATTCAGAGGTTGATGTAAATTTAGGTACACGACACCGTGCTGCAATTGGTATGAGTGAAGAATCTGACGCTGTTGTAGTGGTTGTTTCAGAAGAAACAGGTAATATTTCTCTTGTTCGTCATGGTAAGCTAACAAGAATGGAAGATAGTGTAGAGCTTAAGGAAAATCTCGAATCATTGATAATACCAGAATATACTAAGAATGATATTGCTGATTTTATTCCAATTTTTTCAGCAATAAGAAAGGAAAAGAAGTTAGCAAATGAAGATTCAGCCCAAAATAAAAAAGATTAAATTGAGTATATCAAAGCTATTTGTAAATTCTAAGTTTTTGTTACTTTTGTCTTTTCTTTTAGCGTGTATTCTTTGGGTAACATTTGCTACAGCTTCTGATGAAGAAAGTGTAGTAGTTGTTACTGATATCCCTGTTACAATAGAGCTTTCTGAACAAGCAGAAAAGGAAGGCCTAAAGGTTTATCGAGGTGGTGACACAGAGGTTACAGTACAGATAAAGGGTAACAGACTTACAGCTGGTTCAATAACTAACGCAGATATCCAAGTTGTAGCACAAAATACTAATAGTATAAATGTTGCAAATACATACGCACTAAGCCTTTCGGCAAAAAAGATTGGTGTAAAAACAGATTACGAAATTATTTCAGTCTCTCCGTCAGTAATAAATGTAACAATTGATAAAGAGCGAACTAAGGAGTTTACAATAGAAAAACATATAGATACATCTCAGGTAACACTAAATGATGCAAACTATTATCTATCTCAGCCAGTTTTATCTCAAGATACTGTAACAGTAATAGGTCCTGAACAAGAGGTAAAAAATATTAGCAAGGTTCAAGTGTCTGATGTAATTACTGGTCAAAAGAAAGAAAATATAACTAAAACCTTAGATGTACAAATGCTTGATTCTGCTGGAGAGGTAATAGAAAACGAGCTTCTTATGTTAACACCAACTCAAGTAGATGCTACCATTCAAGTTTTACAACAAAAAGAAATAAAGGTTACACCGTCGTTTATAAATATGCCAAGTGGTATGAATGTTAATGACATAGTAAAGGTAGAACCATCAACAATAACTGTTGCTAGCAGTGATGATCTAATTAGTAATTTAACTCAGATAACCTTAGACCCAATAGATTTTACTAAGCTTGATCCAACAACTACCCAAATAACAAGAAACATAATATTGCCTACTGGTTGTATTAACATAAGTGGAGACCAACAGGTTAAGCTAATGTTTGATCTAAGTGACTACACATCTAAGGTGCTTACAATATCTGATATTCAGCTAAAAAATGTCCCTAGTGGATATATGGCACATGTTACTACAAAATCTATTAATCTTTCAATAGCAGGTCCAAAAGAGGTTATAAGCAGTATAAAACCAGAAGATATTACAGCTACAGTTGATTTAAGTGCATTAGCCGATGGTTTTGAAGGCTCACAGGAAATGCAGTTAATCATAAGTATGCCTCAATTAAATTCCTGTTGGTGCTTTAATAGTGAGAATACTGTTAATGTGTCAATAAAAGAAAAAAGTTTGATAACTTAACTTATAATTAAAGCAATTGCAACCTTAAAAGTTGCTTTACATCTTTATATTTTATATACCGTAGTACCAAATGGTATTACGGTATTTTTTTGACCAATTTTAATAGAAGTTCTTGCTAGGCATCAGCCTTGCTGTGAGTCAGTATTCGTTCAGCAAAAAATCTGCTCGAAATTCCTTTACCGATTTTGAATGGTGTTTAGTATGATACATTCCCATTCATGGTATTCTACAATTTAGATACAACAATTAATTGAATCTAAACTTATATATTTTACAAGAAAACTTTCTAAAATCCCCCATTTTATGCGAATGCTACGATAAGTAGCATTCATTTTTTGCGTTTGTAAACAGGTGTAGGTGGTGCTACCCGTGTTTTTTGAGTAAGATGATATTGTCAAAACGAAATAACACAACACAAACAAAACATAAAACGGAGGTTTTACAATGAGAGAGAAAAAGAACACAATCATCGAAGTAAAGAAGCTTAAAAAGAGCTTTCGTACAGGAGATACAGAACAAACAATTTTTGAAAATCTAGACCTGAAAATATACAAGGGTGATTTCACAATAATTATGGGTTCATCGGGTGCTGGTAAATCTACCCTTATGTACTCACTTTCAGGAATGGATAGACCAACAGCTGGCGAGGTTATTTTTAATGGTAAAAACATTACCTCCTTAAATGATGATAAGCTAGCAGTTTTCAGAAGAAAAAATTGTGGCTTTGTTTTTCAGCAGATTTATCTGCTTGATAAGATGAGCCTTATGGATAATGTACTTACAGCAAGTGCTTTATCTGGTGAAAGTAAGAAGGATTCAATAAATCGTTCAAAAGAGCTTTTTGAGCTTGTAAATATTCCAGAGATAACTCGCAAAAAATTCCCTTCACAGGTTTCTGGTGGTGAGGCTCAGCGAGCAGGTATCGTAAGAGCAGTTATAAACAAACCAGAGGTTCTTTTTGCAGACGAACCAACAGGTGCGTTAAACTCAAACAACTCAACAGCAGTGCTTGATGTTTTCACAAAGCTACACACCGAGGGTCAGAGTATTATAATGGTAACTCACGATAAGAAAACAGCACTTAGAGGAAATCGTGTGTTATATGTAAGAGATGGTAAAATTTATGGTGAGTGTGACTTGGGAAATTACACACAGGATAGCAAAGAAAGAGAAACACACCTTAATAGCTTTTTAACTGAGATGGGATGGTAATATGAGCAAAATATTAAATCAGATTTTATACAACCTAAAAAAGGATAAATCTTCATTTATATCCTTTGGAATAATCATAATGATAACAGCCTTGATTTTAAACTGTGCTACAGTTTTGATGTTACAGGTAGATACAGCGTATGACGAAAAGCTTGTAAAGCTTAATACGGCTTCTGTTAATGTTGTTGTTCCAGAAATACAGAGTTCAAAAGAACTAGAAAATAGTCTAAACGAAATCAACAGTGTTGAAAAGACCGAGAGCCATAAGGCTGTTTTCTCTGAAGCTACCGTTAAGGATTTTAATGGTACTGACTTTTCGATGAACACTATGTTCTATAATATTGACAACGAGCGTACACTAAACAGCTTTGAGATTGTGTTAGAAACAGAAAAGTCTGTTGATAATCCAATTTATATCCCACTTTATGTAGCACAGTTTGGTGGCTTTGATTTGAATGACGAAATCATTTATGTAATCGACGGCAAATCACACATATTTACTGTAGCAGGAATTATCGAGGAGATGCAGTACGGCAACTACGGTTCATCTCTTTTGTGTGCATACCTGCCAGAAAAAGAATTTGAAGAGCTTGTAGAGGAATTTAACGATAAGACTGCTATTGAATATTCAATGAGCCTTGCTAGTGGTGCTAATATTGATAGCATAAAAGAGGATATAAGCAAAAAGCTTGAGGATAAAGGCGTGATGATGTTATCAAGCCTTGACAGCGAAAGCGTAAAGGGTGCACGCACAATGGTTTGCGATTTACTAATCTTAATTCTAATCGCATTTGCACTCATTATACTTGTAGTCAGCGTATTTTTGAGTAACTTCAGAGTTAAGAATGCTATCGAGTCAGAAATAGTAAATATGAGTGTGCTAAAAGCTTTAGGCTATACGAGTGGCCAGATTGTAGCAGGTATTACTCTACCTTATGCTTTTGTATCACTGGTGTTTGCAATGCTTGGTGTTGGATTGTCCTACCTATTATTGCCAGTGCTTTCTACAGTGCTTACAGTTCAGTCAGGCTTTTCATTCAATATCAGCTTTGATTTACTAAGCCTTGTATGTGTGGTAGTTATTCTTGTAGGTGTGGTTGCATTCTTTACATTTATTTCAGCAAGAAAAATCAAGAAGACACAGCCTATTGACGGGTTAAGAGGTAATTCTAGCTCAAAGCATGGCAAGAAAAACTATTTACCACTTGAAGAAACTAAGGGTAACACTCAAACTTTGCTTGTACTAAAGCAGATTTTCGCTTGTAAAAAGCAGAATGTAATGCTGTTTTTAGTATGCTTTGTGTTAACTGTATTAATAGCTTTTTCAGGTACACTTTTCTACAATGTAGCAATAAAGCCAGATAATTTTATGTCTGCTTTATCAGATGAGGTTCCAGATGTTATCATTGTTCCACAGAATAAAAGTGAAAACGAGTTACTAACTGTGCTAAATGACGATGATTTAGTAGAAAATGCATTGAAATATATGTCTAGCAGTGTTAAAATTGAAGATAAGGTAGTTACTTCCTTTGCCTGCGATGATTTCACTAGAGTGAGAAACGATGTTTGCTATATCGGCAAAAATCCAGAAAAAGCAGATGAAATTGCCTTGGGTAGTGTATTTGAATCAGAATATAAAATCGGCGACACAGTTAGCGTAAATCTTAAGAACATAACAGAGAGCTTTAAGGTAACAGGCTTTGTACAAAGCGTAAACCTACAAGGTGAGCTTTGCGAGCTTAGCCTAGACGGATATATGAGTCTTTGTGAAGATGAGGTTACACCATCTGTTTATGTGTATTTAAATGATTCAGCAAATGCAGAAAAGCTTGCAGAGGAATACAAGAGTGAACATTCACAAATTGTAGCTGATACAGTAAATTCCTATAAGCTACAACAGGAAGCTCAGAATATGTATATGAGCATAACAGTTATACTTGTGGCTGTAATTTTTGTAGTGACAATTCTTATTGTACTTTTCATTCTATATATAGTAATCAAGTCATTGTTAGTAAAAAGAAGACAGGAATTAGGTATATACAAGGCGATGGGCTACACAAGCTCACAACTAATTTTACAAACAGCAGGTTCATTTATGCCAGTATCAATTATCGCAATCGTGCTTTCAAGTGTTATGGCACTATTCTATATGCCTTGTATCTATCAGTTTATCTTCGAGGCATTAGGTGTTATGAAAAACAACATTGAAATTTCATTTGGATTTTTAATGTTGTTTGCAGTAGCACAGATTATTATCAACATTATTATAAGCATTATTTTATGTATGCCAATAAGAAAAATTTCAGCATACGCACTAATTAAGGAATAAGGAAAGGTGACTAAAATGGATTTTGGCGATAAATTAAAGCAGTACAGATTAAACGAGGGACTTTCTCAGGAGCAGTTAGCAGAGAAAATGGGTGTTTCTCGTCAAGCAATAACAAAGTGGGAGACCAAGCGTGGTCTCCCAGATGTAGAAAATATGATTATTCTTGCAGAGATTTTTAAACTGACTCTTGATGAACTTGTACTTGAGGAGGTAAAAAAGCAGGAGGAAAAGCCTGTAGTTTATGAGAGTGAAACAGTTTATGATATCGATACTCAGAAGCACTTTGATGTGAATTTAGGTGGTGCAAGAAGAATTACTCTAAAAACAGGTGTAGACGAGAAAATCCACATCAGACTATCTTCAGAAACTCTTTCTGACATCGCCTCTCTATTCAAAATTAAGCTTGACGAAAAGAAAAACAAGCTGGATGTTGACCTTTTAAACAAAAAGGGCGTTAGCCGATTTGAAGCACAAGAAAGTGTAGATATTACACTGCTACTTCCAGAAAAGTTCACAGAGCATACAGAGGTAAGTGCAAGTGTTAAGGAGCTTTTCCTAGAGGATTTACGTCTTAGCCGACTTGAATACGACGGTGACGCAGAAAAGATTTACATTCGTGACACAGAGGGTAGTATAGAGCTTACATCAAAAACAGACTACGAAATTTTCATTTCTGGTAACTGCACACAGCTTGATGTAAATCAGTTCAAAGCAAAAACTGTTGTTCACCTTGAAGATGTAGAGAGCTACAAGCTTTTGAACAACGGCAGAAAGTGCAATATTATCACTCGCCAGAATGGAGAGTTAATTGAGCTTGAACAAAACGAAAACACACAGAATACAATAAGCACATCAGGTATCTTTTCTGAGCTGATTGTTGAGGTTGAGAGATAAACTTGAGTTTTGGAGGTTTATTATGAACGATAAAATACAAATCAAAGAAGAACGAATTACAGCAGAAGAATATATAGACTTCTTGAAAAGAACTGACTTGGGTTCACAGTATCCTAAGGAAAGATTTGAGGAGAGAATCAAAAAACTTGTCAATAATGTTTCAATTAGTTTAGTAGCCCGAAACCAAAGTTCTGCTATCGTAGGTGCCTTGTTTGGCTTGACTGACTTCGCCTATTGGCTTTATGTAACAGATTTAGGCGTTGACAGGGACTATGAGGGACAGGGAATAGGAAGAATGTTAATGAAAACTGCTCACGAAATTGCAGGCGGTGAAAAAAACATAGCAGTATATCTGATTGCAAACGAGAATGCTATTCCGTTTTATGAAAAACTGGGGATGAAAAAAGCTGACGATGTAATGCAGTATAATAAAATTGAGTGGACTGATTTTGAAGTGAAATAGACAAATCCCAATATGTCGAACAGTTGGAAAAAATGAGAATTTGTGGAGGTATAAAATGAGAGATATTCAATTCATCGACAATGAAACAGCTTTTAACTACAGGGTTTGTGGTGCAGTTATTAAGAATAATAAAATTTTGCTCAATAGATTAAAAAATGATGATTTTTGGACTTTTCTCGGTGGAAAGGTAGCGTTTGGAGAAAGCTCAGAAAAATCTGTTGTTAGAGAATTTTTTGAAGAAACAGGAGCCAATGTTTCAGTAGAACGATTAGCGGCTTGTGTTGAGAATTTTTTTAATTTTAAATCAAAGCAGTGGCACGAAATGCTGTTTTTCTATCTTTTAAAAGACGAGAACGGAGAACTGGATATATTCGACGGAGAACGAGTTATTAAGGATAATTCTAACGGCATCTATAAATGGTTTAACTTAACCGAATTAGACAAGATTAAGATTCAGCCAGAGTGTTCTCGACAGATAATTAAAAATTTGAATTGCAAAAGTATTCAGCATATTATAAATGAATCCTGAATTTTCAGTTTTATGAAATAATAAATTCCAATTTGCAGATATCAAAAAACGAGGAATCAAGGGAGTTAATAATTATGAAAAGTATTTATGTGCAATATTAAGTATTATTCTTGTTATTACTTTAACTGCTTGTGGTGGTAAAGTGGCAAATGATTTGAAAACACGAGATATAAATTCAGAAATATATTCTCAAGAGGATATAGAATCTGCGATTGATGTAATAAAAGAAGAATTCAAAGAGGATTGCTGGAATGGATGTACCCTTACAGAAATTTACTATGCTGGAGACGAAATCTCTGAAGAGAATCAAGAATATGCTGACAGATATAATGCCAAGGAGGTTCTTGTATCATTGTCATCGTTTGATGTTAGTTCTTCTGGTGGTGATGGTTCTTTAAATCCAAACAGTACCTATGAAAATTGGAATTGGATATTAGTAAAAACAAATGATGGTGAACGGGAACACGTAGACCACGGATATGGATACTAAGTAACTTATATATGACAAGTGGACTAATCTGTTGTATTTTGGTATATTAATAGTTTAACTCGAATTTTTTATAAAGGATTAAATTTAACCCAAGTATAGTTTTTTGCTATACTTGGGTTTTCTGTTATTCCTTTTCTTTTTTTTAACAAAGAAATTATGCATTTCATGCAAAAAGTATACATCTCACGTTTGTATATTGCTAAAAATAGGATTGCTATGTTATAATTTATTTGGGTGTATGATTTCTAAAAAATTTAAACTAAGGAGAGTATACAATATGCTAGTCAATACACACATTCATACAGTAAAAGATTTAGTTTCTGAATCTGCTCGTGAATATAACGACAGAGATTATTTAAGATTTGTAAAAAATGGAGAAATAAAAGGTATTTCATTTAAACAATTTAAAGAGGATACCGATGCAATAGCAGCATGGACGCTAAGACAAAACAAAAAGCTTGACAAGCGTGTAAAAATTGCAATGTTAAGCACTAATAGTCCATTGTATACAAAAATGCTAATCGGAATAATGTGTGGTAATGGTGTATCAGTTCCTATTGACCCTCAGATAAATCCAGAAAGCTTATATAATTGCTTGAATAAGGCAGAAGTAGATATTATTATCTATGATAAATCAATTCCGTTAGACAGAAAAACTATTTTTAATAAATGCAAGAATATTCAAAATATATTACATTTTGAAGACGACGAAAATAGAGATTGTGGAGATATTATTGAAAAATATAGAGGCTCAGAGGTTCAAGCTGAAATATCAGAAAAAGATTGTGCAGTTATTATTTTTACCTCAGGAACAACAGGTGAAGAAAAGGGTGTAATGCTATCACATTCTAATTTGGTTGACACTGTGTTTAATGCGTATTTTGATGCTGCTGTACAGCTAAGTATTCTTCCAATTCACCATGCTTTTGGTTTGAAGGCTGACTTTTTATTGGCACTTGGCATTGGTTCTACAACCTGCTTCTTTGATGGTATGGATAAGTTAGGTGAAGCATTACAAATGTATCAGCCAGGAAGCTTAAATATGGTGCCAATGATCGCCAATGCACTTTACACAAAAATTGTAATGCTTAGTCAGCAAACAAGAAAAACTCTTGAAGAGTGTAAGGAGCTTGTATTTGGAAAAAACATCAAACAGATAATTACAGGTGGAGCTCATCTTCCATCAGAATTAGTTGATAAATACCATGCTATTGGTGTATTTATAGCACAGGGCTATGGAATGACAGAATGCTCTCCAACAATATCAACTCCTATTATGAATAGAGCTGATAAGGCTTATACAGCAGGTCAGCTTGTAAAGGGCTGTATAGCAAGAGTAGTAGACGGAGAACTCCAAATAAAGAGTCCATCTGTTATGATGGGATATATCAATGCTCCTGAATTAACAGCTCAAATCATCACAGAAGATGGTTGGTTAAGAACAGGTGACGTTGGTTACGCAGATGAAGAAAACTTCGTACATATTACAGGTCGTAAGAAAAACCTAATCATTCTAAGTAATGGTGAGAATGTTGCACCAGAGCAAATTGAAAATATGCTATTAGACCACCAGTTGGTTGAAGAATGCTTGGTTTATGGTGAAGGAAATCAAATTGTAGCAGAGATTTATCCAAACGATGGCTATGCAAAGCTGAACCATATTGATAATGTACCACATAAATTAGAGCTTATTGTTAATGAGGTTAACAGTGGACTAACTTCATATAAGAAGATTATGAAGCATATAGTGCGTAAAACTCCATTTATTAAAACAAGTACAAATAAAGTTGTCAGAAATCAACGTGCAAAAATGGAGGACATAGCTACTGTAGAATCAAATAAGATTAATATGCCAATTAGTAAAATGCAGGTAAAGCTTTACGAAATAGTAGCAGGGGTGCTTGGTCACAATGAGTTTGGTATAGATACAGATTTATTCTCGGTAGGTCTGGATTCATTTGGTTGTATAATAACCCTAACAGAATTACAGGACAGACTAGATTTTACTGTAGAGCTTAACGAATTAATATCAAACTGTACAATAGAAAAGCTTGAGAGATTGTATATAAAGAAGAATACAAACCAAAAGGTAGATTATAGCCTTAGAACAGTTTATCCTTTAACAAATCTACAAAAATCTATGGCATATGTATTGCGTGGAAACACCACAACTAATATACCATTTTTGTATAAAATAGATTCAAGCGTGGATTTAATCAGATTAAAGGCTTCAATAGAAAAGCTATTTGATATACATCCAATTTTAAAAGGTATCATTCAGCCATACGAGGACAAGGGTTTAGCTATGTTTAGAAATGATGATTTAAATATAGATATTCCTATTTATGAAATGACTGAAGAAGAGTGGTTAGAGACAAAGGAAGAATTAATCAAACCATATATGTATAATCCTGGTGAACCACTATATCATATCGGAATATACAGTGTAGAAGGAGATAGCTTCTTATTCTTTGACATAGCTCATATAATTAGTGACGGAATGACACTTGGTATATTACTTCGTAATTTAGATAAATTATATAAGGGTAAGGAAATACCAAAAGAGAATTATTCATTCTATGAGTATATGCTAGACGAACAGTTCAGAGCTGAAAATGGTTTAAGAACCGACAGCGAATTGTATTTCCAAAGACTTATGAACGGAATGAAGCTTGATCGTTCTATTTTAAATAAAAAAGATAATGGAGATTTAACTGTTCAAAAGAATGCTGCTATACATGGTGCGTTTAAAGACTTAAGTTATGATAGAGTAGTTAAATACTGTCATAAAAATGGTGTATCCAAAAATATACTATTCCTAACAGCCTTTAACTATTGTGTAAGCGTATTTAACGACAAGGATGATGTAATTACATCAAGTGTTCATAATGGTAGAACAGACAGTAGATGGGGTACTTTAGCTGGAGCATTATTCAAAACCTATAACTATAGATATACAATGAATAAGTATCAGAACATACTAGATATGTTTAATGAATCAGCAAAGCAGGTAATGGAGACTATGTGCTGTCACATTAGTAATATTCGTGCAGACGAAATGTTCTTCCAGTATCAAGGTGATATATTTACTGGTATTAAGGTTGGTGATAAACCAGTAGAACATGTTCACCTACAGTTAGATTCACTACCATTCCATTTGATGGTTTATGAAAATACAAATGAATTCACCTATGAGCTTCGTTATTGGGAAAACAGATTTGACGAAAAACAGCTAAGAGTATTTCTAGATGTACTTGAATCTATTACAAGAGGTATGATTAGAACAGATTCTGTTAATAATCTAAGAAGTTATATTCCAAAGAAATACTTGATAATTGATAAAGAGGTTTCTGGAATTGATGGATTAGTAACCATACTAAATAGATATGACGATGTTCAGCCAATTGCTGGATGGGGAAAATTGCTTGTAAATGGTATAGATACAGGTAAGATTGCAAGAGTAACGGTTGATAATGAAATCGATTATCTTGAGAATAGTGGTAGAACCATTATGCAAGAAACTTTAACAGGAAAATATTTTATTGATTTGGAAAAGCTAGAAAGAGGACTTGAGCAAATTGATGGAATCGAAAAGGCTTATGTTTGCTTCACCTTTGGTGATAATAACAGACTAGTCATTACTGTTAAAGCTGAAGCAGATGATACAATAGATGAAAATAGAATAGTTGAATATATTACTCAAGACTGTAAAATTGTATCCCATGCTGTAAAAGTAATCTTAAATTAATAAAATTAGTGAAACATAAGGGTACATAACTTATATAAATATTTAATAAGTACAAATTTGTATCTCATGAAAAATACTTTATATGTTTAGAGTTTCTAACGGAAATATCTAAGAAAATTTAAGATTGATAGAGAAAAATCAAATACAATTTACACATAGCCAATACGAAGTTTAACAACTCTGTATTGGCTATAAAACTTTGATAATCAAGATATAGGGTGATATAATATTACATCTAAATAATTAATTGGAGGCTAAAAAATGCTACACGATTTCACTTATTATAATCCTACAAAAATTTATTTCGGAAAAGAAGCTATGAGCAACCTTTCCTCTGAATTAAAGAACTATGGTAAAAATATTCTTCTAGTTTACGGTAAAAACTCAATAAAGAAAATTGGGCTTTACGATGAAGTAACAAAGATACTAACTGATTGCAATAAAAAGGTTGTTGAGCTTGCAGGGGTCAAGTCTAATCCTACCTATGCACAGGTACTTAAAGGTGGTGAGCTTGTTCGTGAAAACAATATTGATTTAATACTAGCTGTTGGTGGAGGTTCGGTTATAGACTGTGCTAAGGCTATTTCAGTATCAGCCTATGCAAAGGGCGATGCGTGGCAAAGATATTGGATAGATTATGAAGAGGTTGATAACAAAATTATTCCAGTTGCCTCAATTCTAACAATGACAGGAACTGCGTCAGAAATGAATGCTGGTAGTGTAATAACAAACGAAGAAGTAACAATAAAAACAGGTAGAGTATATGGAGCCGAGGTTAATCCGAAATTTTCAATATTAAATCCAGAATTTACATATAGTGTTCCAAAAATACAGATGGTTAGTGGTGTGTTTGATATTATGTCACATCTTATGGAGCAATATTTTTCAGGTTATGATGACAACACCACAGATTACATTATTGAAGCAGTTATGAAATCTCTTATAAAGAGTGCGAGAAAAGCAGTTGAAAATCCTCAAGACTACGAAGCTCGTAGTAATATTATGTGGTGTGCAACTCTTGCTCTTAACTCAGTAACAGGTCTATCAAAAGCACAGGATTGGGAAGTACATAACATAGAACATCAGCTTGGTGCATATACCGACTGCCCTCATGGTCTTGGTTTGGCAGTAATTTCTATGCCTTATTACAGATATATTTATAAAGATGGAATTGATAAGTTTGTTCGCTTTGCAGAAAATGTATGGAATGTGAACACAGATGGTAAAACAAAAGATGAAATTGCTCTTGAAGGTATTGATTGTCTTGAGAGCTTTGCAAAAGAGATTGGTATACCACTTACACTTCGTGAGCTTGGTGCAACAGAAGATATGCTATCTAAAATTGCTGAATCGTCATACGAGGGTGGAGGATACAAATATATGACACACGATGATATTTTAAATGTTCTTAAAGAGTGTTTTTAAGAACGGATTTTAAGAAAAGAATTGATAAAGCTGAGATTATTTATATTTTTTCACTAAGCTTGAACTCATTTTTAATAGTATGTTGAATACGGAGGATTAATATGAACCCTATTTTTTGGATATTAATTGGTATAGTAGTATTATTAGTCATATTGCTTTGTGTAGTTTATTTTACTTCAAGATACTTTTTTAGATTTACTATTCTACGAAAGTCAACAGCAACTATTGATAATAATATTGTAAATGCAAATACAAAGTGGGAACAGCACTTAGATTTTATCCGTTCTCGAAAAAGCTGGCTTGCTGAACAAAAAACAGAAGACGTTTATATAACTTCTTTTGATGGATTAAAATTGCATGGAACACTTTTAAGCAGTAATAACAATAAAAATTGTGTAATATGCTTTCACGGTTACACTAGTAGAGGTCTTAATGACTATGGTGCAATGGCAAAGTTTTATCACGAGCAGAATTTTAATATTATTATGATAGATGCAAGAAATCATGGTGATAGCGAAGGTGAATATACTGGATTTGGTGTTCTTGACAGACAAGACGCTGTTAAGTGGGTTGACTATGCAGTTAAGCGTTTTGGTGATGATATTAATATCTTCCTTCACGGTGATTCAATGGGTGGTGCAACTGTTCTTATGACAAGTGGACTAGATTTGCCTGCTAATGTAAAAACGATTATAGCAGATTGTGCATTTACTAGTGCATACGATGTTTTTTCACATATTCTTAAGCGTGATTATCATATACCTAAATTCCCTATAATGAATATTACAGAGAAAATGACAAAAAAGAAAGCTGGCTATGGCTATAGTGATGTCAACACTCTTAACGAGGTAGCCAAAACTAAAATCCCTATTCTATTTATTCACGGAGAAATTGATGATTTTGTACCTGTATGGATGACAGAAAAAAATTACGAAGCTTGTAATTCTGAAAAAGAATTGTTAATTGTAAAAGGTGCTGATCATGCAGAGTCTTATTATGTTGATACTAATCTGTACGAAAATGCAGTAAAAAGAATGATAAAAAAATATACTTAATTTAGTATTAGTTGTAAATTTGAAGATAGAATATATAAACCTTTTTTTATCTATTTTTTGTGTGTCGATTTTGTTCCCATAACACAGAGATGTATGTAAGTGTTCTATTCTCAAACAAAAACATAGTAGCTTAAACAAAAAGAAATCCAGTATGAGGTGCTGGCAGGTAAAATGGACTTATAACCACTAGAAACGGTCGATTTGATAGTGGTTATGTTTATTTTTTCTTTTACCCTGTACACAAATCTACTCTCAAAACATATTATGTATTAACCGTATTATATTTTACAAGTAGAGAGGTACAGCATAATGAATATAGATACTTTTGGTGTAATAGGTGGTGATAAACGCCAGCTTGCCACAGCAAGAATGATTGCCTTTGACGGCTATACAGTTTGTTTAAGTTGTTTTGAAAAGCTAGGAAAGCTTCTTGACTCCTTTGGTGGCTCGTTATCGGTTGAAGAAGCTGTAATATGTAGTGATATCATAATTTTACCATTACCTATAAGCAAAGACGGCGTTACACTTAATACACCATTTTCAAACAGTAAGATAATTTTAAACGATGAATTTGCAAGATTATTCAGAGGTAAAACAGTTTTTTGTCCTATGAAAAGCAAGCTTATTAATACCAGCAAATATTGGGAAGATGTAAAGCTATATGATTTTTTAAACCGAGAAGAAATGCAGGTGTGCAACGCTGTACCTACTGCTGAGGGTGCTATTCAAATAGCAATGCAAGAATATATGGGTACTATTAATAGCTCTAAATGTCTTATAACAGGGTATGGCAGAATAGGCAAGATACTTGCACAAATGCTAAAGGGACTTGGTGCAGAGGTTTATGTTTCTGCAAGAAAAAAAGAGTCACTTGCTTGGATAAAGCTAAATGGTTATAATCCTATAGAGCATAATAACCTTATAAATAGTGGTGACTTTGATATTATTTTCAATACGGTACCTGCATTGATTTTAGACGCTCACATTATGGCAAAAATTGCAATAAATGCATTAATAATAGATTTAGCTTCTGTACCAGGAGGTGTGGATTTTGACAGTGCAAAACGAATGGGCATACCAGCAATCCACGCTTTATCATTACCTGGCAAAGTAGCACCAAAAACATCAGGCGAAATTATTAAAAATACTATCTTCAACATTCTTGAGGAGGAAAAAGCGTGAGCAGCACTAGAATAGCCTTTGCCATGTGCGGCTCTTATTGCACTTTTTCAAGTGTAATACCACAAGTGCAACTGCTAAAAGAAAAGGGTTACGACATTACTCCTATTATGTCGCAAAACGCCTCTACAACAGACACAAGGTTTGGCATGGCAAAAGATTTTATTAATCAACTTGAAGAAATAAGTCAAAAAAAGCTGATAAACACCATAACAGACGCAGAACCACTTGGACCTAAAAATATATGCGATGCTATGATTATAGCACCATGCACAAGCAATACTTTGGCAAAGCTGTGCAATGGTATTACAGATACAAGTGTAACTATGGCAGCTAAATCATTACTAAGGGTAGGTAAACCAATTATAATAGCGTTGGCTTCAAACGATGCTCTTGGAATTTCAGCACAAAATCTTGGTAAAATTATTAACTATAAAAATATTTTTCTTGTTCCACTAAGTCAAGACGATGTTATAAAAAAGCCAAACTCATTGGTGGCAGATTTTTCAAAAATACCATTAACAATAGAACTTGCATTAAAAAACAAACAAATTCAGCCAGTTTTCTTTTGATATTAATAAACCACACAGAATTTCTTAAACCAAATTTCTGTGTGGTTTACTTTTTATCAATAAATTGAGTAAATACAAAATATATTGACAGTTATTTTGTGAAATGTTAATATTAGTATTAATAAAGCTTAAAAACAATAATTTCAAGCTTTATTAATGGCAAGTGAGCTTACTTAATTGTAACTCATACTATTTATTTAACAGGTGATGTAATGTCAAACATTATTTTAACAGAGGCAGTTTATTATATTATGCTTTCGCTTGATAAACCATTACATGGATATGGAATAATTAAAAATGTAGAAAAGCTTAGTGGTGGCAGAGTGCGATTAGCACCTGGTACGCTATATGGTGCTTTAAACACCTTAAAGGAAAAGCATTGGATTGACGAGCTACCACCAAATCCTGAAAGCAGAAAAAAAGAATATGTTATTACAACCATAGGTAAGATGATTGTCCTTACAGAAATTCGCCGATTAAATGATTTAGTTCAAAATGGTGAAAGCGTTATTAAAAATTGGGAATTATAACATAAAAAGCCTAGAACATTCACTGTTTTGTTCTAGGCTTTCTTTTTTGTACATAGTTGAAAATTACAGTTATATATGATATTATTTATAAAATATTTTTTAGTAAAAGGAGTTAATAAGATGTATCTTGTAATTAATAGTTCCTATTGGTTATATGATAATTATTATTTTTCTAATAAAATTAACCATTGGTTCGATAAAAATCTCTATCAATTCTATACTTCGGAGGAAATAGAAGAATTAGGCTATAGTGCAAATACACAGGAAGAGTTAATTGAACTATTAAGCTACAACGATATTATTCCCTCATATTCAATTAATTTATATAAATTTGATAAGAATTTTATTGAGAGTTATAAAAACAAAAAGTTGTCTCAATACTTCGCACAAATAGAAGACGAAGAAAGATTTGATCATATATTTAGAGTATATACCGAAAACAATAATATTCACTATTTTGATGAATTAAGGGAATTTGGAAAAAATATCGTTATAGAATGGTGTAAAATAAATAGTATACGATACAAAATTGAATAAAATAAATAATATCTATTTACCCTATTAATTACATAACAAATTGACTAAACAGTGTAAATGTGTTAAAATTTTACCAAACAGAAGGGAGAGCGTAATATGAAAAACGAGAATAAAACCTTAACTTATTATATTTTAAAGCCGATTTTTTTGACTATAGCTGTTTTAATAATACTGCTCACCTTTGTATGCAGGCTTGCTGTTGTTGACGGTCCGTCTATGCAAAATACACTTTATAATAATGATGTAGTTTTTATTACTACTAATTACTCATTTTTTGATGATGTGTCGGGCAATATTATCCCTTATGATTTTGATTTAAAGCAAGGGGATATTGTGGCAGTTGCACCAAGCAATAATACAGATAATGAGTACAACATAGATAATGCCTTTATTAAAAGAATAATCGCAACAGAAGGTCAAACAATAGGCTTTGATACAGATAATGGATTAGTTTATGTTGACGGTGAGGTTATAGATGAACCTTATATTTCAACCGATACACTTACTGGTGTAGAGTGGGAAATTCCTGACGTAATACCGAAGGGTAAAGTATTTGTAATGGGTGATAACAGAGCAGTTTCGGTTGACAGCAGAAGTGTGCGTATTCAACTGGTAGATAAAAAAGATATTATAGGTAAGGTACAATGTGTAGTGTACCCATTTGATAAAATTTCGTATGTATATTAACGGAGGTTTACTATGAGCCAAGTACAAAATATTCAATGGTTCCCTGGTCATATGACCAAAACAAAAAGAAGAATACAAGCCAGCCTAAAGCTTGTAGATATTGTTGCAGAAATTATTGACGCAAGAATCCCAGTAAGTAGCCGTAACCCAGACCTTGATCAGCTTATACAAAATAAGCCTAGAATTATTCTTATGAATAAATGTGATATGGCAGACAAGGCACAAACTAATAGATGGATTGATTACTTCAAAAAGCACAATATTACAGCTATACCTGTGGATTGTAAATCTGGCAAGGGCTTAAATAAATTCATACCAACAGTCAGAGAGGTGCTCGCTGACAAAATAGAGCAGTGGGAAGCTAAGGGTATGAAAAACAGAAGCATACACATTATGATTGTTGGTATTCCTAATGTTGGTAAATCGTCATTTATAAACAGAATGGCAAAAAAAGATAGTGCAAAGGTAGAGGACAGACCTGGTGTAACAAGAGGTAACCAATGGTTTTCTATTGGTGGTGGATTAGAGCTTTTAGATACTCCGGGTGTGTTATGGCCAAAGTTTGATGACCTAGAGGTAGGAGAGAAGCTTGCATTTACAGGTGCAGTAAAGGATCAGGTAATGGACACTGAGCTACTTGCGTTCAGACTACTTGAGGTTATGTGCAAATATCCTACACCACAGTTTATAGAACGCTTTAAGCTACAGGATGTAGACCTTGAAAATATAGAAGCTTACGACCTTTTAGAGGTGATAGGCAAAAAAAGAGGTATGCTGATGTCAGGTGGTGTTGTAAATACAGAACGAGCAGCTGTAACCATACTTGATGAATACCGTGCAGCTAAGCTTGGCAATATCACACTTGAGTGTGTATAACAGCTTTCAAAATCTAATTTTATTAAATAAACAGAGGTATTTATGAAACATATAGAATTATCTAAGCATTACTTTGAACTGAAGTATCAATGCTCACAGGCTATACTTGCAGCGTTTGCAGAAGAACTTGGAATAACCGAAGAACAAGCGTTAAAGCTAGGTGGATGTTTTGGTGGTGGTATGTACAAAGGTGAAGTTTGTGGTGCTTGCACAGGAGCATTAATGGCTTTAGGTTTAAAATTCGGTCAATCAGATATTTCTGATTTAGAAAGCAAAAAGAAAGCAAATGAAATCGCCGTAGAATTCCTTGATTTATTCAAAAAAGAAAATGGCTCTTACATTTGTAAAGAATTATTAGGATGTGATTTAGCAACTGTTGAGGGTAAGCAATATGCATTAGATAATCAACTGTTTGTTAAGCTGTGTCCTAAATTTGTTGAATCAGCAACGATAATTGTCGAAAAATTACTTAATAGTTAATCGATCACATATAATTATCCAACGAAAGATCTATATAGTGTTAAATAATTAAAGTTTAGTGAGGTGTTTTATATGAATAAGCTTTACACAGTACGAAGATTTAATAATGATGACGCAGATGAGGTGTCTGAATTAATTATCAAAACTTTAAGAACAACTAATATTAAGGATTATTCACCAGAGTACATAGAAAATGATGTGAAAATGTTTACTCCAGAAGGTGTAATCAATAGAGCAAGCTGGACTAATTTTTATGTAATATGTGATGATAATGAACTTATTGTAGGCTGTGGAGCAATAGGTCCATATTGGGGTAAAGAAGACGAAAGCAGTTTATTTAACATATTTGTTTTACCTGAATATCAGGGTAAAGGTATAGGAAGAAAGATAATTGAAGCATTAGAAAAAGATGAATACTTTTTACGAGCAAAACGCATAGAAATTCCTGCCTCAATTACTGCCTGTGAATTTTACAAGAAAATGGGATATACATACAAAGACGGTATTGATGTAGTTGATGAGGAACAATTATTTCGCTTAGAGAAATTTAGATAAATTGCATTAACTTGAATTTTAAGTGTTATTATGGAAGAAAAAATCACATTATGTGGCGATAATTGTATGGAATGTCCTCGATATAATTCACATAGCGACGAAAAGTTAGAAAAAGTTGCAGAACTATGGTATAGAGTTGGCTGGAGGCAATCAGTAGTATCTAATGAAGAAATAGCTTGTACAGGGTGTTCTTCTAATAAGCAATGTACATATCAATTAGTAGAATGTACAAAAGAACATGGTGTTAATAAATGTAATCAGTGTATTGAATTTCCTTGTATGAAAATAAATGATATGTTGAAGCGTTCATCTGAGTATAAAGCCAAGTGTAAAAAAGTATGCTCTAAGCAGGAATATGCTGTTTTGGAGAAAGCTTTCTTTGATAAAGAAAATAATTTAATGAAATAAAGTAAAACAAATTTATATAGCTAGAAATGTATTTATTAAATTCTAATAAAAAACTATACAAAAAAGCCTTTTGGATAAATTAACATCCAAAAGGCTGATTTTTTTATTTATAAATATTTTTATCTATAAATTATGTTTTCTCTCTTAGCACCGTTTGAAACTATTGTAATAGGTACACCAATGTGCTTTTCTGCAAATTCTATGTACTTCTTGCAGTTTTCTGGTAGCTCATCATAATTAGTAATGTGAGAAATGTCACATTTCCAACCTGGTAGAGTTTCGAAGATAGGCTTTGCTCTCTTTAGCTTTGTAGTAGAAGGGAAGTAGTCTATTCTTTCACCGTCAAGCTCGTAAGCAACGCATACTGGAATTTCGTCAAGATATCCAAGTACATCAAGAACAGTAAACGCAACCTGTGTAGCACCCTGTACTCTACAGCCATAGCGTGTAGCAACAAGGTCTAGCCAACCCATTCTTCTTGGTCTGCCTGTTGTAGCACCATATTCGCCACCGTCGCCGCCACGTCTTCTTAGCTCGTCAGCTTCTTCACCGAATATTTCAGAAACAAACTCACCAGCACCAACTGCACTTGAGTAAGCCTTAACTACAGTTACGATTTCTTTTATCTCGTAAGGTGGAACACCAGCACCAACTGCACCATAACCAGCAATTGTGTTTGAAGATGTAACCATAGGGTAGATGCCGAAATCTGTATCCTTTAAAGCACCAAGCTGACCCTCAAGAAGAATATTCTTGCCAGCCTTTGCAGCGTCATATATAAATGAGAATGTATCAGCAACATAAGGTGCAAGCATCTCTTTATATTCCATAAGCTTGTCAAAGATTTCTTGCTCTGAAATTGGATCTTTACCGTAAAGATTCTTTAGTGTTGCATTTTTAACTTCAAGAACTCTTTTAATTTTATCCTTTAGTGTATCAACATCATCGTAAAGCTCGTTTACCTGAAAGCCGATTTTAGAATACTTATCTGAGTAAAAAGGTGCAATACCACTTTTTGTTGAACCAAAAGAGTTTTTACCCAAACGCTCTTCTTCGTAGCAATCGAATGCAATGTGATATGGCATTACAATTTGTGCTCTGTCAGAAATTAGTATGTTTGGCTTTGGAACATTACGATCTTCAAGCTCCTTCATTTCTTTAACAAAGTTTTCTACGCTAAGTGCAACACCATTACCAATAATATTAGTTATATGGCTGTGGAATACACCAGAAGGCAGCTGATGTAGTGCAAACTTACCATAATTGTTTACGATAGTATGACCTGCATTACTACCACCCTGAAAACGAATAACTATATCAGACTCTGATGCAAGTACATCAGTAATTTTGCCCTTGCCTTCGTCGCCCCAATTGGCACCGACAATAGCTTTTACCATTTTTATGTCACTCCTAATTTATTATTTAAAGGGGATTATACATTAATTTCTGCTTGCTCTGTAGCAAGGTTGCTGTATGGTGCCAAAGCCGGCTCTACAACCTCTTTCAAAAATTCCTCTGTCTGCTGTGGTGCTCTACCTACATACTTCTCTGGTGAGATAATAGAAACAAGCTCCTCTAGTGTTACACCAAATGCTTCGTCATTAGCAATTCTCTCAAGTAGGTCATTTTCGCCACCCTCTGCTTTAATTACCTTAGAAGCAGCCATTGAGTGTGTACGAATCTGCTCGTGTAGCACCTGTCTGTCAGCACCACGCTTAACAGCGTCCATCATTATATTTTCTGTAGCCATAAATGGCAACTCTTTTCTTAATCTTTGCTCGATAACCTTCTCATAAACAACCAAGCCGTCAGAAACATTTGCATATAGGTTAAGAATAGCATCTACACCCAAGAATGCCTCTGCAACGCTTATACGTTTGTTAGCACTGTCGTCAAGTGTTCTCTCGAACCACTGTGTAGCTGCAGTGATAGCTGGGTTAAGAGCATCGCACATAACATATCTTGCTAGTGATGTAATTCTCTCTGAACGCATTGGGTTACGTTTGTAAGCCATAGCAGATGAACCAATCTGGTTTGCCTCGAATGGCTCCTCAATCTCTTTTAGATGCTGAAGAAGTCTAATATCGTTAGAGAATTTTGAAGCAGACTGAGCAATACCACTTAGTACAGCTAAGAACTGAGAATCTAGCTTACGAGAATATGTTTGACCAGAAACAGCAAAACAGCCCTGGTAGCCCATTTTCTCAGCGATTTTCTTATCAAGTAGACGGCACTTTTCGTGGTCACCCTCGAATAGCTCTAAAAAGCTAGCCTGTGTACCTGTTGTACCTTTTGAACCAAGTAGCTTAGCTTTTGATAGCTGATACTCAACATCCTCTAAATCCATTAGTAGATCCTGAATCCAAAGTGTAGCACGCTTACCAACTGTTGTTGGCTGTGCAGGTTGAAAATGAGTAAAACCAAGTGTTGGTAGGTCTTTATATTTATCTGCAAATTTTGATAGATTACGAATAACTGTAACAAGCTTATTTCTTATAAGCTTTAAAGCCTCTGTCATAATAATAACATCTGTATTATCACCAACATAGCAAGAGGTAGCACCAAGGTGGATAATACCCTTTGCCTTTGGACATTGCTCGCCGTATGCATGAACATGTGACATTACATCGTGACGTACAATCTTTTCTCTTTCTTCTGCAACCTCGTAGTTGATGTTGTCTGCATTAGCCTTTAGCTCGTCAATCTGCTCCTGTGTAATAGGCAAACCAAGCTCCATTTCTGTTTCTGCTAATGCAATCCATAGCTTACGCCATGTACGGAACTTCATATCAGGAGAGAAGATATACTTCATCTCTTTGCTGCAATATCTTGATGATAAAGGTGATTCATAAGCGTTTTTCATTATTACAACTCCTTAAATTATTTAAGAATTTATGTTGATTTAACTTAATTTAATTAATTATGCTAAGCCGATACGACGCATCATCTCTGCGTAAGCCTCTTCAACGCCACCCATATCTCTACGGAAACGGTCTTTGTCTAGCTTCTCTTGAGTGTCAGCATCCCAGAAACGGCAAGTATCAGGAGAAATCTCGTC
>JAZSEI010000139.1:0-36805 GCA_045531635.1 Acutalibacteraceae bacterium | reverse complement strand
ACAAGAGCAGGAAGGTGTAGGAATTGGCTTATATTTAGCTAGAGAAATCATATCTAACGAGGGTGGTTATATCAAAGTATCTTCTATTCCTACTAAAGGAAGCACCTTTTCTGTATTTCTGCCCAAATAAAAGCAAATCTTTCAAAACTGTTAGAATTTATTTTATACTCGAAAGAATCTAGAAAGAATCATATGAGATAATCTGTATGTAATAAAGATACATACAGATTTTTTATGGAGGTACTCATTATGGAGATTTTAAAGGTAAAAGACCTAAAAAAGATTTATGGCTCTGGAGATAATGCTGTTCACGCATTGGACGGAGTTAATTTGAGTGTAAAGAAAGGTGAATTTGTGGCGATTGTCGGCACTTCTGGTTCTGGTAAATCTACTCTACTACATATGCTTGGTGGATTAGATCGTCCTACCAGTGGTACTGTTTCCGTTGATGGACAGGATATTTTTTCATTAAAAGACGAAGCTCTTACTATTTTTCGTCGTCGTAAGATTGGTTTTGTATTTCAGGCATACAATCTTGTTCCTGTGCTGAATGTATACGAAAATATTGTTTTACCAATTGAACTGGACGGGGGAAAGGTTAACGAAAAACTTGTTGGGCAGATTGTTGAAACCTTAGGGTTAGATGGTCGTCTTGATGCACTACCTAACCAGCTTTCTGGTGGACAGCAACAGCGTGTAGCAATAGCTCGTGCATTATCTGCTGCACCAGCTATCATTCTTGCAGATGAACCAACAGGTAATCTGGATTCTAAGACTAGTCAAGATGTATTGAGTCTTTTGAAAGTGACCAGTCAGAAATTTGCACAAACAATAGTAATGATTACACACAACGAAGAAATTGCACAGATGGCAGACCGTGTTATTCGTATCGAAGATGGTCACATTGTTTCCCATAATTAATGGGAGGTGAAGACGATGAATGTTAAAAACAAAAAATGTATCCAGCGTTTAAGCTGGCGTTCTTTATGGGCATCTCGAAATCGTAACATCATTGCAATTATAGCAATAGCTTTGACAACGCTAATGTTCACATCCTTGTTTACCGTTGCACTGTCAATGAATTCAAGTTACGAAATGTATTCGTTCCGTCAGGCAGGTGGCTACTGTCATGGTACCTTTAAGGGCGTGACAGACGAGCAAGCTAAGAAGATTTCTGAGCATTCAAATATAAAAGCTACTGGTAAACGCATACTTGCAGGCTTTATATTCAGTGGTAAATTTGCAAAAATACCTGCTGAAATAAGCTATATGGATGATAACTGTGCCGAGTGGGGCTTTGCCACACCTACAGTTGGTCATAATCCAAAGGGTGAAAAGGACATCACTATGGATACCAAGTCTTTAGAGCTTTTGGGTATTAAGCCAGAAATAGGAGCAAAAATTGAATTAACCTATACTGTCGGTTTTACATCAGAAACAAATTATGATAAAACAGATACCTTTACCTTGGTAGGCTGGTGGGAATATGACAATATAGTTCCTTCACATTTTATCAACGTAAGTGAAGAATACGTCAAAAAAACAGAGGCTGACGCTATATCAAAGGGACAGACTCCATTTGGTATAGATTTGAATGTAATGACTTCTTCCAGTATAAATATAGAGGGCAAGCTACAAAAGGTAGCACAGGATTTAAAGTCCTCTGGCACAGCAGATAATTTATCATTTGGAGTAAACTGGGGCTTTACAGCTTCTCAGCTTACAAACAGCATAGACATTACAGCAGTTTTGGCGATTATGGCACTTGTTGCGTTAGTTACCTTTACCGGGTATTTAATTATATACAATATCTTCCAGATTTCTGTTAGTGGAGATATACGCTTTTATGGCTTGCTAAAAACTATTGGTGTTACCCCAAAACAATTAAGCAGAATTATACGCCAACAGGCATTACTGCTTTGTGCCATAGGTATTCCAATTGGCTTATTACTTGGCTTTGCTATTGGTGTTGTATTAACTCCAAAAATACTATCAGAAGCAACTACTTTAAGTGAAAATGTATCTACAGTTAGTGTGTCACCTATAATTTTTGTTGTGTCTACATTATTTGCACTTGTTACTGTGTTGCTGTCGTGCTACCGTCCTGGCAAAATTGCTGGTAAGGTTTCTCCTGTAGAAGCAACAAAGTACACCGAGGTAGCAAACAGCAAAAAGAAATCACGTGCTACACGTGGTGCAAAAATACACCAGATGGCCTTTGCAAATCTGGGCAGACAGAAAAGCAAAACTTTCTTAGTTGTTGTTTCTCTTTCACTTTCTGTTGTACTTTTCAATCTTTTAGTTACATTCACAAATGGCTTTGATATGGAAAAATATCTGGCAAAGCAAACCTGTGCAGATTTTATTGTAGGTAGCACCGATTATTTTACTAACCCTACCACAGATAAAAAAAGCTACATCTCTGACGACCAGATTGCCGATGTCAAAGCAAATACCAAGCAGTCTTTATCTGGCTGTGGATATACTCTACAGGGTATAGAGCCTATGGTAGGTATGAGTAAAGAGGCATGGCTTGAATTTACTGGTGACCTTTTTCCGGATGCTATAGATGTAGATTCTTTAATTGCTCAAAATCAAAATGAAGCTGGTTTGATAGAAGAGTCTGGGTTGATTGAGGGTCTAGACGCTTCACTGTTCGAAAAGCTGACGGTTGTAGAGGGTGATATTACTCCTATGCTAAAGGGAGAAGGCAATGCTATTGCTATGGTGGTTAAAACCGATGACTATGGCAATGTAGCCTCAACAGAGAATTTCCCTGCAATCGGCTCGGTTCAGACTATCACTTACGTAGAAGAGGCTTATAATATAGATAGTCGTACAGGAGAGAGAGCCAACAAAAATACTCCTTTAGAATTTGTGACATCCCATATAGAAAAAAGTAATAATGTAGACTACACTATTTGTGCCTATGTAACTGTGCCATACTCTATGAGCCACCGTTACTTTGGTATGGGCTATAGCTATGTTCTGCCAGTTGAAAAGCTAAAAGCAGATAGCAAGCAAGAGATTGTACCAATGTTTTATCTGTTTGATACAGCTAATAAAGCTGACGAGGAATTAGCCGAAAGCTATCTTACAGAGGTTACCTCTGACGAAGCATCTGGATTAATGTACAATAGCAAAGCAACTATTCGTCAGGAGTTCACAGCCTTCCAAAGACTGTTCCTGCTTATGGGTGGACTACTTTGTGCTGTTATAGGTATTGTAGGTATTCTTAATTTCTTCAATGCTATTATGACTGGTATTCTTTCTCGTAAAAGAGAATTTGCAGTGCTACAGGCAGTGGGTATGACCAACAAACAGTTAAAGGCTATGTTGATATACGAAGGACTTTTCTATGCACTAAGCTCTGCTTTGGTTGCATTGGTTCTATCATTGGCACTTAATCCTTTGATTAGTGTTCTATTAGAAAATATGTTTTGGTTCTTTAGTACGAATTTTACAATTGTTCCAGTCTTAATTGTTATACCAATTTTTGCACTGCTAGGCTGGTTAATTCCTTATATTTTATATAACCAAGCCTCTAAGCACAGTGTAGTAGAACGATTAAGAGAGAACTAATAATTATTTTCTCTATCAATAGCGTTAACTAACAAAATAGCCGAGTTCAGAAATGAGCTCGGTTTATTTTGTTTCAAAATCTTAAAAATATAAACTGTACATAAAATTTCAATATATTTAACGAAAAATTACAATTAAATTTAATTTTACTATTGACAGCTTATATTATCTAGGATATAATGTACTCAAATTAAATGAAAGAGGGAATTTGTTTGTTAAGCATTGTAAATAAGGAATTTATGACTAACTAAATAGTTGTTGCAGATTTTGTCTCTGTAGGGTTATATTGCAAAAAATCAAGTTGCGATATGGCTAGCTTTGTTTTGCGAAGTATTGGAGGTAATCTGCTTGTTATCCTTTTTTGCAAAATGCTTCACAAATTCTTATTTTGACGCATAGCAATCTGCTATGCTTTTTTGTAATCAATTATTTTCTGACTATTGATTTACAAGGCTGTGGTGTATCTATTTGCAGGATAACCACAGCTTTTTTGTTGTCATTTTTTCCTTTTAACTAAATCTATCGATTAACTAAACTAAAAATAACTAAACAAAAAACAAAATTTATAATAGCAGTAATGCAATAAAGGGGAAATTACAGTGAAAAAAATAATCAAATCAATGTCAAAAAATTATGAAGAAAAAGCTCTTGACCTAGTTGAAAAGGTATTTACAGAATTCGAGGACGAAGAGGGGGGAATTCTTAACCGAGAGCTTGTAAAAGAAATAAGAAGTAAGAAATATTATCTTCCAGAGCTAGAGCTTATTATGGTAAACGAAGAAGATGATGAGATAATAGGCTATGCAATGTTTTCTGCATTTCATCTTGAGGGCAGGTATAGCGATATTTTGCTTATGCTCACACCAGTTGCAGTTAAAACAGAATTGCAAAGACAGCATATTTCTAAGGAGCTTATAGAATATGGCTTTAAAAAGGCAATCGAATTGGGCTATAAGGCTGTTATTGCTGAGGGTAACCCACAAAATTACCGTTCAAGAGGCTTTAAAACTTCAGCAGATTACGGAATAGTAGCAGGAGAAAGTATTGACCTTCCAGCACCAGAATGTTTTATGGTAAAGGAGCTTGTGCCAAATGCACTTGATACAATCCACGGTAAGGCAGAATACACAGATTATGCTACAATTAGGAGGTGCATATAATGAATAATTCAGCAAGGATTTTAGAATTTGATAAAATACAAGAAATATGGGCAAGCCATGCATCTATGCAGACTACAAAAGAAAAAATACGCAACGCAAAGCCATATCTTAGCGAAGCTGAACTTTTGCAAAATCAAAAGCAAACTACCGAGGCTAAGCAGATTATCGAAAAATGTGGAACACCTCCAATGCCAGCATTTAATGGTATTGAGCAATTGATAGAGCTAGCTAAAAAGGACTGCTGTCTGTCAGCAGAGGAGCTTGAGAGAATTGGCTATACATTAGTAGCAGTGAAAAGACTCAGGGATTACCTGAAAAGAGGCAAGGTATATGAGTTTTCACTTGCTTATTACGACGAGGAGTTTGACTCCTGTGATGAAATAAAGGATTTAATACAACAGCAAATCCACAACGGAAAGATAGATGACCGTGCAACAGAGCTTCTTTATTCTATTAGACGAGAGCTTGATACACAAAATACAAAAATGCACGAAAAGGCAGATCAGATTATTCGTAATAATAAAAAATATCTTGCAGATTCATTCTCTACCTTGCGTAATGGTCATATTTGTGTACCTGTAAAAAAGGAATACAGAAATAAAATTGCCGGTAATGTTATGGATAAGTCCTCAACAGGAGCAACACTCTTTATCGAGCCAGTATCAGTCAGCAAATATTTTGACGAAATACAATCTCTCAAAATAGACGAAGAAAACGAAGAAATGCGTATAAGATATACCCTTACTGCTATGATACTTGACTCGGCTGAAAAAATCGCAAAAAATATAAAGGTTGCAGAAAAGCTTGATTTTGCTTTTTCAAAGGGCTTGCTAAGTATTGAATATAACGGAATAGAGCCTGCTATAAATACTCAACGAGTAATCAAACTTGAAGAAGCAAGGCACCCACTTCTAGATAAGGAAAAATGTGTACCATTAAACTTTAATATCGGTAATGGGATTAATGGCGTTATAATCACAGGACCAAATACAGGAGGAAAAACTGTTGCAATAAAAACAGTATCACTATGCTGTATGATGGCTCAATGTGGTTTGCATGTGCCTAGTAAATCAGCAAATATATGTATGAATTCAAATTTCCTTTGCGATATAGGCGATGGACAGAATTTATCAGAAAATCTATCAACCTTTTCAGCACACCTAAAGAATATACTTTCGATTTTAAGTGGTCTTAATGAAGAAAGCCTTGTAGTGCTTGACGAGCTTGGTTCTGGTACTGACCCAGCCGAGGGTATGGGAATTGCCATTGCTGTTCTTACAGAATTAATAAAGAGCAAAGCGTTATTCCTTGTAACAACTCATTATCCTGAGGTTAAGCAATTTGCAGAGAATGAAAATACAATCATCAACGCTAGAATGGATTTTGACAGAGAAACACTTACACCACTTTATAAATTAGTTATAGGAGAAAGTGGAGAAAGCTGTGCTTTTTCAATAGCAAAAAGATTAGGTATGCCTGTATCTATGCTAAAAACTGCTTCAATAGCGTCATATGGAGATGATTATGCAAAACACATTCCTAAAGATTATAACGAAGATAACAGCATAGAGAAACAGTTTGTTCCTAAGATTATTAAGAAAAAGACACCTAAAACAGCAATAAATAATCCAGCATTAAAATTCAAGCTAGGTGACAGCGTTACTGTCTATCCAGATAAAAAAATAGGAATTGTCTGCAAAACGGCAGATAACAAGGGTATTGTTGGTGTTCAACTAAAGGGTAAGAAAATAACTGTAAATCATAAACGACTTAAACTACTGGTAAGTGCAACAGAGCTATATCCAGAGGACTATGATTTTTCTATAATATTTGACAGTGTAGAAAACCGAAAGCTACGCCACGATATGTCAAGAAAAAATATAGACGAAGTAATAACTCTTAATGAGCCTGAGTTTGATTTAAAGTAAGAAAATTCTTAACAAAACATCTCTATGGCATAAATTTAATAAAGTTAAACAATAAAACAATCCCTCTAAGCAAAGAATAAACGCTTAGAGGGATTACTTTGTCTGTATTTAATTTTGGTTATTGTTCAATTTTTTTATTTCTTTTTCAGCCTTGCGTTTTTCACGCACCTTTAAAAAGAATTCAGACATTATTTTGCTACACTCTTCTTCAAGCAAACCACTTGTAATATTAGGCTTATGATTAAACGAGTAATCGAACAGGTTAATCACACTACCACAAGCACCAGCCTTTGGATTTTTTGCACCAAAATAGAGATTTCGTATCCTGGAATTAATAACAGCACCACTGCACATAGGGCAAGGCTCAACTGTTACATAAAGGTCACATTCCCAAAGTCGCCAACCACCAAGCTTTTTGCAAGCGTTATATATAGCAATAGTTTCTGCGTGAAGCAGTGCGTTTTTTTCTGTATCTCTTTTGTTGTAGCCTATACCCACAATTTCACCATTGCGTACAACAACAGCACCAATCGGTACTTCGTCCTCATTAAAAGCTTGTCTTGCAAGTTCTAATGCTTTGGTCATAAAAAACTCTTGCTCTGTCATGATGCTATTAGTGTAGTAACACATACATAAATAATGTATAGGGTAAAAATAATCATACAAGGTGTAACAAAGCTACTTCTCAATTTTTGGCTCATAGTAAATTGGCTTTCAGATTTTTCAAGAGTGAACAAAGCATTCTTATGTTTCTTAATAAGTAAAAGGGCACATATTAAACCTACAACCATGAATACCAAACCTAAACCAGTATTAATTAGCAAAACAATATTTTGGTTATTAATTGCTTTATAAGTGAATTCAGAAACAACAGCAAGTGAATTGTTTACAAAATGCAGTATAATTGCAGGAATAATAGAGTTTGATTTTACTGTAATATAACCCAGCACTAATCCTGTTAAAAAAGTTACAGGTGTTTGTAAGAAGTTTCCGTGAGCCAAACCAAAAAATATGGCAGAAATTATAATAGCAAACGCATCGCCGTGCTTTCTTAGTGAACCTAATATCGCACCTCTGAATATAAACTCCTCGGCAATTGGTGGCACAACAGCAACTGTAAAATAATATATAAGAGCACCTACCACACCAGTAACCTCTCCGTAGCTTGGCATATTGTTTTCAAATCCAAACAAGCTTAAGTTAATATTCATAAAGCTTAAAAGCATATTAAAAATAAATACGAAAGCCATACCTGCAAATGTATATTTAATCACATCTAGTCCGCCAACTTTATTGAAATTTAGTACATCATCAAGCCTTAATTTATTAAGCTTTATAATTACAATACCAGCAATCCCCATACCTATAATCGAAACTATTGCGTTGATAATGTAAAGGGTTATAGGCTCGATACCTTGAAGATAGTTTGCGTTTAAAGGATTAATTGCACCTGATCCTATTTCTTTCATTATTAAAAGTATAATGGTTACTATAATTTCAGAAATACCTAAAAATATAAGCAAACCACCAGCAGACCTGTTTACAGATTTTTTAATACTGTTTTTTTCCTCTGTTTCTTTTCTTATTTTTTCAAGCTGAGTGGGGTCAAATTCAAAAACAGGCTGAAAATTGTTTACACCATAATTAATTGGTTGGTTATAATTAAATTGATTATTAAAACCAACACCATAGTAATTACCTTGTGGGTAATTATATTGATTCGGTTGATTATTATACACAGGCTGAGAATAATTACCATTATTTGGCACACCTGTGTTATTGTAAAAATTGTTCATTTTTTAACACCTCGTTTATAATTATATCATTTTAGATTTGTAAAAACAATATATTTACTTTTATTTACTGTAGCTTAATGATTATTATTTTTTGATTGATAAAATATTTTAAAATTATATAAAAATTTGTGGAAGTATTACTTTTTATGCTTGTATAAATAGTGAATATTACTTGATTATATACAGATTTATGGTATAATTAAGGATAATTAATTATGCACCTTAACATTATAAATAAAAAGGGATGATAACAATGAAATCAAAACTATCTCGCAGACAAGCTAGAGAGCAAGCATTTTTACTAGCCTTTGAAAGAAATTTTAAAATTGAAACTATACAGGATTTAATTGAAATTGCTGTTGAAAGCAGAGATTTTGAAGTAGATGATTTTGTGATTGAACTATTAAATACAATAGAATCAAACGAAAACGCTATACACACCTTAATAGAAGAAAATGCTAACCGAGCATTGCGTAGAATTTCTAAGGTTGCTTTAAGCGTGCTTCAGCTAGCCATTTGTGAGCTGAAATTTACCGATATTTCAAAAACAAATGCCGAAAATCCAGTAAGTGTTATTATCAACGAGGCTATATTGTTAGCTAAAAAATACTCAACCCCAGAAGAAGCGTCATTTATTAATGGAGTTTTAGGCTCCATAGTACGCAAAAATGATTAATTATGAGTAAAGCTTATTTAGCAATAGATACTAGCAACTATACTACCTCAACAGCAGTATACCAAAATGGTAAGATAACACAAGCTAAAAAACTTTTACCAGTAAAAGAGGGAGAGCTTGGTTTGCGTCAAAGTGATGCTGTTTTTCATCATACTATACAATTACCACAGATGATAGAACAGCTAGCTGAAATTGCACCTATTAACTCTTTAAGTGCGATTGGTGCTTCTTTTACACCACGCAATGCAGAAGGCTCATATATGCCGTGCTTTACAGTTGGCAGTGGTTTTGCAAGAAGCTTAAGTGCTGTTACAAATACCCCGCTTCACCGTTTTTCACATCAGCAAGGACATATTGCAGCAGCGATTTATTCCTCAAATCAGCTTAATCTGTTTAACAAAAAACATTTGGCTTTTCATATTTCAGGTGGTACTACAGAAGCACTTATTGTTACACCCGACAAAGAGAACATACTAAGTGCAACGCTTGTAGGAAAAACGCTTGACCTTAACGCAGGTCAGCTTGTTGACCGTGTGGGGGTAATGCTAGGGCTACCTTTCCCATGTGGTAAACATATCGAACAGCTTGCACTTAATTTTTTAGGTAAAATAAATACAAAGCCAACAATAAAGGGCTGTGATTGCTGTTTATCTGGTGTACAAAACATCTGCGAAAAAATGTATAAATCAGAAGTATCAAAAGAAGAAATATCTGCTTATGTATTAAAGCATATTGAAGATACTCTTTATAAAATGACAAAGAATATCTTTGCAGAATACGGTAAAATGCCATTGCTTTTTTCAGGTGGTGTAATGTCGAATAGTATTATACGAAATAATCTTACAGAAAAGCTAGGTGCATATTTTGCACAACCAGAATTTTCTACCGATAACGCTGCTGGTATAGCAGTGCTTACAGCTATTAAAAGCAAGGAAGATATAATATGAGAAAAAATTCAATACTTACAGTATCACAATTGAATTTTTATACAAAATCACTTTTAGACGCAGACCCAGTTACATCACAAGTAATTGTACAGGGAGAAATTTCAAATCTGGTTACACATTATCGCTCTGGTCATATTTACCTTTCTCTTAAAGATGATAAGTCTGTAATCAAAGCAGTAATGTTTGCTGGAAATGCTTCAAAACTTAAGTTTGAGCTTGAAGATGGTATGAGTATAATTGCAATGGGTAGAGTTTCTCTGTACGAGGCTACTGGTCAATACCAGCTTTACATTGAGCAAATGCAACCAGACGGAATAGGTAATTTAACCCTTGCGTTTAATCAGCTCAAAGCAAAGCTTGAAAAAATGGGTCTGTTTAGTGGGGAGTTCAAAAAAGAGCTTCCTCCTTTTCCTCAGACTATAGGTGTAATAACCTCAGACACCGGTGCCGTAAGACGAGATATAGAAACAGTTCTTGCTCGTCGTTACCCATTTGCAACAATGATTTTATATCCAGCGTCAGTTCAAGGTGAAAACGCAGTCCCCGAGCTTATTAATGGTATAAAATATTTTAATAATAAAGCCAATGCCGATGTAATAATCATAGGTAGAGGTGGTGGCTCTATAGAAGACTTGTGGTGCTTTAATAGCGAACAGCTTGCATACGAGATTTTTAAATCTAAAATCCCGATTATCTCTGCTGTTGGTCACGCAACAGATGTTACAATCTGCGATTTTGTAGCAGATAAGTCAGCTCCAACTCCATCTGCTGCTGCCGAGCTTGCAGTGCCAGATACTACAAAGTTACTTCATAGCATTATATCATTAAGAAGCAGAATGAATAATGCATTAAGATATAAAATAACATCAGAGGAGCAACGACTTGATAACTTAACAGACAAGCTTAATACTATGTCTGACAAATATCAGATTTCGGGGTTAAGGAGTAACCTTGATAATCTAACATTAAGATTAAACAATAGTATTATTAATATTTTACATCATAAAAAAGAAGCTTTACAAAAAAATGTAGCTAAGCTAAATGCTCTAAGTCCACTTAATATTCTTTCAAGAGGCTACAGCTTAGCTTTAAAAAACGACGAAATAATCACTAATGTGAACAGTGTAAATATAAACGACAGTATTAAGCTGCACCTTTGTGATGGTGTGCTTGATTGTACTGTAAAAGGAATTGATAAAAATGCCAAGAAAAAAGAAAACCTATGAAGACTCCCTTTTAAGGCTTGAAGAAATTGTAGCAGCCTTAGAAAAGGGCAATATGCCACTTGAAGAGTCGCTAAAGCTTTTTGAAGAGGGCACAGCACTTTCTTCATATTGCTATACAGCGTTAGATTCTGCACAGCAAAAGGTTATAGAGCTTACAAAAGAGGATATTTCACAGGAAGAGGATTAATAATGGAACTAAATGCTAAAATAGAAAATGCTTTAATAGGCTATTTGCCAAATAAGGAATGTCTTGAAAAAAATCTTATGCTTTCAATGGAATACAGCCTTACAGCAGGTGGCAAAAGAATACGCCCAAGACTAGTGCTTGAATTTTGTAAGCTATGTGGTGGCAATATTGACGAAGCAATGCCACTTGCGTGTGCTTTAGAGATGATTCACACATATTCACTTATACATGATGATTTGCCTTGTATGGATAATGATGATTTTCGTAGAGGTAAGCCGTCTAATCATAAGGTTTACGGCGAAGATATTGCTTTGCTTGCAGGTGATGCACTACAAGCACTTGCCTTTCAAACTGCAACCTCTAATATCACACCAGAAAATGCATTCAGAGTAGCAAAAGCAGTAAATAATCTTGCGTATTACTGTGGCGCTTGTGGTATGGTAGGGGGACAAGTAATAGATTTAGAAAACGAGGGTAAGGCATCTGGTATAGAAATTTTAAAGGAATTACAGTCTAAAAAAACAGGTGCAATAATAAAAAGTGCGTGTGAAATGGGCTGTATAATTGCAGGTGCAACAGATAAAGAAATAGAAAAAGCACGAGAATTTGGACAAAGTATAGGCTTGGCTTTCCAAATTCAAGACGATATTCTAGACGAAATAGCAGACGAAAGTAAGCTTGGCAAGCCAGTAGGCAGTGACAAAGAAAATAACAAATCTACCTATGTATCACTACTAGGACTAGAAAAATGCAAGGAGCTTGTAGCAGAACTTACACAAAAGGCTGTTGACAGTCTTGAGTATTTCAGCAATGATTCTACACAGCTTAAACAGCTTGCTTTATCACTTGCAAACCGAGATTATTAATATATAAGTATAACTCACGATTATTTAAAGAGGGATTCAATATGAAAAGGCCGTATTTAAAATATATAAACAGCCCTTGCGATATTGTAAATTTTACAGACGAAGAACTAAATGAGCTATCTGCCGAAATAAGAGAAAAACTTATTGAAGTAGTTTCTAAAAACGGTGGACACCTTGCACCAAATTTAGGAACAGTAGAGCTTACTATAGCACTTGAAAAGGTATTTAACGGCAAAAATGATTCTATAGTTTGGGATGTAGGTCATCAATGCTATACACACAAGCTTTTAACAGGACGAGCTGACAGATTCGATACAATTAGAACAGAGGGAGGTCTTTCAGGTTTCCCAAAAAGAGATGAAAGTGAATATGATGCCTTTAACTCAGGACATAGCAGTACATCAATTTCAGCAGCCTATGGTATAGCACGAGCAAAAAGCATTTTAGGTATTAATGCTTCAACAGTCGCTGTAATAGGTGACGGTGCGTTAACTGGTGGTATGGCTTATGAAGGACTTAATAACGCTGGTAGATTTAAAAAGAATTTTATTGTTGTACTTAACGATAATAAAATGTCAATATCTAAAAATGTAGGAGCAATTGCAAGATACTTAAAAGGTATTAGATTAAAAAAAGGTTATCTAAAAACCAAAATGAGAGTTGAACGAGTGCTTAGAAAAATACCTGTAATTGGCAATCGTACTGCAACATTTTTAAGGAATATTAAAACTGATATACGCCTTTCTCTTAATCAATCAAATATTTTTGAAGATTTGGGATTTTCATATTACGGACCGTTTGATGGTCACGATATAAAAAAGCTTACTCAGGTATTCGAAAATGTAAAAGCAATAGAAGGTCCAGTATTGGTACATGTTATAACTAAAAAGGGTAAGGGCTATGCAATGGCAGAAAGTAAGCCAAATGTATACCACGGTATATCGGCATTCGATATAGAAACAGGCGAACCAAAGTCGGGTAAGATTGATTATTCAGCAGTTTTTGGCACTAAGCTTATAGAGCTTGCTAGCAAAAATGAAAAAATATGTGCTATAACTGCAGCAATGGAAGCAGGTACGGGTTTATCTGAATTTGCCACAGTATACAAAAGCAGATTTTTTGATACTGGCATTGCAGAGGAGCACGCAGTAACCTTTGCTGGTGGCTTAGCTGCACAAGGGGTATTACCATTTTTTGCTGTTTACTCTAGCTTTATACAAAGAGGAATAGACCAAATAATACACGATGTAGCTATGCAAAAACTTCATGTTGTTTTTGCAATAGATCGTGCAGGCTTAGTTGGAGAAGATGGCGAAACTCACCAAGGTGTATTTGATGTAGCACTTTTAAATCCAGTACCAAATATAACTATTTATTCACCTACTTATTTTGAAGAGCTTGATATAGCCATGGATTTAGCTACAGAAAAAAGCAATGGTCCTATAGTTATTCGTTACCCAAGGGGAACTGAGCCTTATATGCCTAAGGATTTTGTATGCACTAATAAGCCTTTTTCAATTTATGGTGATACAAACGCAGATATTCTGCTTGTAACATATGGTAAAATTTTTTCAAATATATGTAAAGCTTATGAAATATTAAAAGAAAAAGGTATTAATACAGCAATATTAAAGCTTAACAGAATTAAGCCTATTGACCATGAGGCTATAAAAACAACCTTAGGCTATAAAAAGATTTATTTCTTCGAAGAAGGTATGGCTACAGGTGGAATAGGCGAACACTTCTATAATAGAATTTCAAAAGAGGGCTTTAATGGTACTTTTAAACTAACAGCAATAGATAATATCTATGTTAAGCACGCTAAGGTAGATTCATTACTAAAAAAATTAAAGCTAGACCCAGACAGTATGGCTGAAACTATATTATCTGATAAAGGGAGTAATTAAGTTGGCAGAAAAAGTAGAAAAAAAAAGACTTGATATACTTATTTACGAGCAAGGCTATGTACAAAGTAGAGAAAAAGCAAAGGCAGTAATTATGGCTGGCTTGGTTTATGTAGATAATCAAAAGGCAGACAAGCCAGGTGTGTCTTACCCTGTAAATGTAAAGCTAGAGGTAAGAGGTGGCACACAAAAATATGTAAGTCGTGGTGGATATAAGCTAGAAAAAGCTATGAATTCGTTCCCGATTGATTTAACAAATAAAATTACAATGGATATCGGTGCTTCAACTGGTGGTTTTACAGATTGTATGCTACAAAATGGTGCTAAAAAAGTTTACTCGGTAGATGTTGGTTACGGTCAGCTAGATTGGAAGCTTAGAAACGACGAAAGAGTTATAAACCTAGAGCGTACTAATATAAGATATGTAACAGAAAACGAAGTACCAGATAAAATAGATTTTTTCTCTGTAGATGTTTCATTTATCTCTTTAAAGCTTGTTTTACCAACAGCAAGAAATCTGATGTCAGACGATGCAACAGCAGTTTGTCTTATTAAGCCACAGTTTGAAGCAGGCAGAGAAAATGTTGGCAAAAAGGGTGTTGTTCGTGACCCAAAGGTACACCAAAGCGTAGTTGATGCAATAGTAGATTTTTGTGTAAACAATGGCTTTGATGTTCTTGGTCTTGATTATTCACCAATAAAAGGTCCCGAGGGCAACATAGAATATCTTATATATATTAAAAAATCAGAGTCACCAACACTTAATCTTAATATTACACCACAAGAGCTTGTTGCAAGCTCTCACCAAGTCTTAGATAAAAAGGACTGATTTTAAATGATAGTAGCAGTAATTGCGAATGAATCAAAACCCAAAGCACTTTCATTTTTACCAAAAGTAATTGATAAATTATTAAGTTTAGATATAACAACGGCAATGCCACAAAGTACAATAGAATACTACCAAAGTGCTGGTAATGTTATATATTACAGCACCTACGAAGAATTGGTTAAAAACAGCGATGTTGTAATAACTATTGGTGGCGATGGCACTATTATTCATATGGCACGATATGCAGCTGAATATAACAAGCCACTTTTAGGTATTAACTTTGGCAGAATTGGATTTGTTGCTACAATGGAACCTTGTGAGCTTGACGGTCTTTCTAAACTGCTTACAGGTGAATATTATTGCGAAAACAGAATGTTACTAAAGGTTACCGTAACAAACAGCGATAAATCAGAGATCTTTTATGCAATTAACGATGCAGTAATTTCACGAGGCTCACTTTCTCGTATGATGGATTTATCTGTGTCGGTTAATAATAAAAAAACCTGCGACTATAGAGCAGACGGTCTTATATTTGCAACACCTACTGGTTCAACTGCCTACTCACTTTCTGCTGGTGGCCCTGTGGTTTGCCCAGATATTGAGTGCATTTTACTTACACCAATATGTCCATATAGTCTGTTTGCCCGTCCTGTAATTTTCAGAAGCTCTGATAAGCTTACTATTCATGCAACAACTGGCAGTGGCTCAGATTCAGAGGCCTATCTTACTGTTGACGGTCAGCATTATCTTCCACTTGACGAAAATACTAAGGTAACTATTGAGAAATATGATAAATACTTTACCTTAATTTCAATGGAAGAAAAGAATTTTTACACAGTATTAAGCAACAAGCTTAACGAATAATTTTATATTTAAATATTCAAGACTTGATAGTGTACAGGAGCGATACTATGAAATCTAAAAGACACGCAACACTTCTTGAAATAATTCAAGAGTACGACATAGAAACACAAGAAGAGCTCTTAGAAAAGCTTAGACAGAAAAATTTTAGTGTTACGCAGGCAACAATATCACGAGATATAAAAGAGCTAAGCCTTATAAAAACACCTATAGGCAATGGTAAATATAAATATGCAACTGGAAATAAGGCTGGGCTTGACACGCTGTCTAACTTTAATAATCTGTTTAAAACAGCAGTTATTAGTGTTGACTTTGCACAAAATATGATAGTGCTAAAAACAACAAGTGGTATGGCGCAGGGCGTTTGTGCTGCTATTGATTCTATCGAATGGGATGGTATGCTTGGTACAATTGCAGGTGACGATACTATTTTTATAGTTACTTCTACAAGCAGTAGGGCAGCGTCATTAACATCAGAATTAAAGAAAAATATGTAAAAGGTGAGTTTTATGCTTAATTCATTATACATAGAAAATATTGCAGTAATAGAAAAAACAACTATAGATTTTACAGATGGATTTAATATCCTAACAGGTGAAACTGGTGCTGGTAAATCTATAATAATCGGATCTATCAATGCACTTTTAGGTGGACGAATTTCTAAAGATATGATACGCTCGGGTGCCGATACAGCTGTTGTAAGTGGTAGCTTTACAGTAACCAATAGCGAGGTTACAGACCTCCTTGAAAAATACGGCTATGAATGCGAGGATGACGACCAGCTTATTTTACAACGCAAGCTTACTTCATCAGGTAAAAGCTCGTGTAGAATTAACGGAAGACCTTCAACACTTGCAATTTTAAAAGAAATTACTGCACACCTTGTAAATGTACATGGTCAGCACGAAAGCTACAACCTTATGTCGCCCGAAAAACATATTACCTATATAGATAGTATAGGAGATTTAGAACAGCTGAAAAAAGAATATCGAGATAATCTTGCTATTCTTCGTGAATGCAAAAGAAAGCTTGTATCAGCACAGTCAGATGATTCTCAAAGAGAACGACAGATTGATTTACTTAAATATCAAATAAATGAAATAACACAGATTAATCCAAAAGAGGGAGAGTATGAACAGTTAACCGAAGAACGAAATAAGGCTGTTAATTCTCAGCAAATTATAAACAGTCTTTCTAATGCAGAAATGCTGTTAGTAGGTTCAGACGAAAATAGCGATTGCCTCACTGCCTTAAAATATTGTTCTCAACACCTAAGTGAAATTGCAGAATATTTACCACAGGCAGAAAGCATAAGCGAACGAATTACATCTGCATATTACGAGCTTGAGGATTGCTCAGCAGAAATAGCTCAACTTTCTAGCAGTATAGACACAGACCCTTATCGTCTTGCAGAAATCGAAGAAAGACTCGATTCTCTATACAAACTTTCTAAAAAATATGGTAGTACAACAGAAGAAATATTAAATTTTTGCTCTAACGCGCAAAAAGAACTTTCAGTCTTAGAGGATTACGAATTTAACATGGAAAAGCTAAAGGCTGATTATGATAAATATTTCAAAATCACAAAGGAGCTTGCTTTAAACTTAAGCGAACGTAGAAAAGAAATTTCTAAGGAATTCATGGCTAATGTAAAGGAAGAAATGACCTACCTTGATATGCCTAATGTAAATTTAAAGGTAAATATAGAAAGATGTCCACTAAACGAAAACGGTTGTGATAAGCTTGAATTTCTTATTTCTGCAAATCCAGGTGAAGAGCCAAAGCCAGTATCTAAAATTGCGTCAGGTGGTGAGCTTTCAAGAATGATGCTTGCAATTACTAATGTAATTGCTTCTAACAATATTGTAAGCACAATGATTTTTGATGAGGTTGATACTGGTATAAGTGGCAGTGCTTCACAAAAGGTTGGTTACAAGCTAAAAGCTTTATCAAGCACAAGACAAGTAATCTGCATTACGCATCAAGCACAAATTGCGGCACTTGCAGATACTCATTTTTTAATCAAAAAAACTATAGATTCAAACAGAACCTATACACAAGTAAATCAGCTTAACTTTGAACAACGCAAGCACGAGCTTGCAAGAATTATAGGTGGCGTTTCAATCACAGAGCTAACCCTAAAGCACGCTGAAGAAATGCTATTGCAATAAATATTACAAAAAATTAAGTAGGTATTAATATGAAGCACTGGAAGCCCGAAGAAATTAATAAAGAGCAAGTTAAAGAGATTATGACAGAATTTTCTGTGCCATCTATTGTTGCTATGCTTTTAAGTATAAGAGGAATTAATAGCTATGACGATATAAATCGTTTCTTATATGAAGAAGATGAGCTTGACGACCCATTTTTATTAATTGATATGGATAAGGCTACCGATAGAATTTTTAAGGCACTTAATAATAAAGAACGTATCTGTATTTATGGCGACTATGACGCAGACGGTGTTACATCAACAGCCTTACTATATGATTATTTAAGTAACTTAGGTGCAGATGTTACATATTATATTCCTTCACGAGAAGCTGAAGGCTATGGTATGAACAACGACGCAATCGATAAGATAGCTAAAGCAGAAGCAAAGCTGATAATTACAGTTGATAATGGTGTTTCTGCTGTAAATGAAATTGCTTATGCCAGCTCACTAGGAATAGATACCGTAGTAACTGACCACCATACACCACCAGAGATTTTACCAAACGCTGTTGCTGTTGTTAATCCACACAGGGCAGATTGCCCATCCGAATTTAAGTTACTTTCGGGTGTTGGTGTTGCATTTAAGCTTATCATGGCACTAGAGGACGAAAATCTTGATATTAAAAGCTTGCTTAACCGTTATTCTGCAATTGCATCTTTAGGCACAATTGGTGATATAGTATCTTTAACAGGTGAAAACAGAATACTTGTAAAAAACGGTTTAGAAAATATTAAAAAGCTTACCAACAAAGGCATTACAGCATTACTTGATAGTGCAGGAATTAAAGGTAACAATAAGCTTTCAGCAGGTAAAATTTCATTTACTGTTGTTCCAAGAATAAATGCCTGTGGTAGACTGGCACTATCAGAAAAGTCAGTTGAGCTTTTAATAACTGACGATAATAGCGTAGCCACACAAATAGCCAATGAACTGTCAGAGGATAATAAAATCCGTCAAGATATAGAAAAAGAAATTTTAGACGAGGTACTTACACTTATCGACAACAACCCAGATTTAAAATATAAAAGAGTTATGGTAATAAGTGGTGAGGGGTGGCACCAAGGTGTGATTGGTATTGTAGCCTCAAGAGTAAAGGAAATTTATGGTAAGCCTGTAATTATTATTACTACAGATGGTGAGTCTGCAAAGGGAAGTGGCAGAAGTGTAGAGGGATTTTCTCTTATTGATGCTATTACAAGCTGTAAAGACCTACTACCTCATTTTGGTGGACATCCTATGGCTGTAGGTTTAAGCATAAACACTTCAGATATAGAGGAATTTACAATTAGATTAAACCAATATGCTATACAGCAGGGAGAAATGCCACTTTCTACTTTAAGAATAGATTGTAAGCTGAATCCTAAATTTTTAACCGTGGAGCTGGCAAAGCAAATCGCCACACTTGAGCCATTTGGTGCTGGTAATCCCACACCGATTTTTGGTCTATACAATATGCAACTAAAGACTATAACTGCTGTTGGTAACGGAAACCATTTACGCCTTACCTTACAGCGTGAAGAATATACAATTAATGCAATGCTGTTTTTTACTACACCACAGCAGTTTCCATATTTAGTTGGTGAATTTTTAGATTTGGCTGTAACTATAGATGTTAATGAATACAATAATAAAGAATCGTTAAGTATAATTGTAAAGGATATAAAAAGTCACAACGCAGATACACAACTTATGCTAAGACATAACGAGCTATTTGAACGCCTTATGTCACTCGAAAAGCTTAACAAAGATGAAGCAGAATTACTTTTACCAACTCGTGATGATTTTATAGCAGTTTTTAAATTTTTACGCACTACAAATGTTTGGAATTATCCTGACTATGTAATTTGCACAAGACTTAACAACAGCCGTATAAATTATGGCAGATTACAGGTAATTCTTAATGCTATGCACCAGCTTTCGCTTATTGATTATCAGCAAAACAAGGGTACAACAAAGATTTCTATATTGCCAACAACTGGTAAAGCAGATTTAAATAGTGCAAAGCTTATTAAACTCTTGCAAAGTTACACAAATTGATTTATTATATTAGAAATTACTATTAATTACCTATTCTAAATAATAAATTATTGAGGAGGAATTAAAATGTCAGAAACAATGGTTCACTATCAAGATTTTGAAGAACTTTTAAGAATGATTTCTGAAAGTGGAAAAGAATATAATTTAGAACTTATAAACAAGGCTTATGAGCTAGCCAGCGAGGCACACGGCGACCAACGCCGTGTTTCAGGTGTACCATATATTCTTCATCCAACTTCAGTTGCTTGTATACTTGTGGAGCTTGGTATGGATTCCGAATCAATAGTAGCTGCCCTTTTACACGATGTAGTAGAGGATACAGAGGTAACAATTGAAGAAATAAGTAAAACATATGGCAAAGATATTGCACATTTAATTGATGGTGTAACAAAGCTTAAAAAAATTCCTTATTCAAACCGAGAAATACGACAGGCAGAAAATGTACGAAAAATGTTTATTGCTATGTCTGACGATATAAGAGTAATTATTATAAAGCTTGCTGACCGTCTACATAATATGCGTACAATAGCTTGTATGCGTGAGCAAAAAAGGCGTGATATAGCTTTAGAAACTATGGAGGTTTTTGCACCTATAGCACATCGCTTGGGTATTCGTGCTGTTAAAGAGGAAATGGAAGATCTTTCTCTAAGATATCTTGACCCTATAGGCTATAAAGAAATAGAAGACCAGCTTGCGTTTACCGAACCAGGAAGAATTAAGTTTATTGAAAAGCTAAAAAAGAATATTACAGCAAAAACTGGTGGTATAGTTGACGATATATATATCGAGGGCCGAGTTAAAAGCATTAATGGCATTTACAAAAAAACCTTTATGAAGGGTAAAAATCTAGAACAAATATTTGATATTTTTGCAGTAAGAGTTATTGTAAACTCTGTTATAGATTGTTATAACATACTAGGTGTTGTTCACGATATTTATACACCGTTGCCTAACCGTTTTAAAGATTATATATCTACACCAAAGCCAAATATGTATCAATCCTTGCATACTACAGTTATAGGCAAAGAGGGTGTACCATTTGAGGTTCAAATTCGCACATGGGAAATGCACCACACAGCCGAATATGGTATTGCTGCACATTGGAAATACAAGCTAGGCATAAATGGTGGAAACAGCAAAGAAAATATCAGTGACAAAATAAGCTGGATTAGACAAATACTTGAAAATCAGCTTGATGACGAAACTGATATATTAAGAAACATAAAAACCGACCTTGCTCCAGAAGAGGTGTTTATTATTACACCAAAGGGAGATATTTTAAATCTACCCACAGGTTCAACAGTAATTGATGTTGCTTACTCTATCCATTCTGCAGTAGGTAACAGAATGATAGGTGCAAAGGTAAACGCAAAAATAACACCAATTGATTACCAGATTCAAACAGGTGATATTGTAGAAATTCTTACTTCAAAAGAAACCGAAGGTCCTAAAAGAGATTGGCTTACAAAGGTTAAAACCAGTGAAGCAAGAATTAAAATCAAAAACTGGTTTAAAAAGGAATGTAGAGAAGAGAATATAGAGCGTGGTAAGGCTGAGGTTGAACGTGTATTCAAACGCAACAGCATTATACTTACTGACCAAGAGCGAAACGAATTCTTCCTAGAAATTCTTAAAAAGCAATTCACTACCCTTGATGATTTCTATGCTTCAATAGGCTATGGTGGTATTTTTCTGTGGAAATTAGAGCCAAGAATGAAAGAGCTTTACAATAAAAGCTATAAGCCACAGGATAAGATCGAGGAATTACCAGTAATAGAAACAAAACCTATTAAAATAAAATCAAGTCATGGAGTTATTATAGAGGGGGTTGACGATGTACTTGTAAATCTTGCTAAATGCTGTAGTCCTTTGCGTGGAGATTCAATTATTGGTTATATTACAAGAGGCAATGGTGTATCTATTCATAAATGCTCTTGTAAAAATGTACCTGCCAATATTCCAGAAACCGAAAACGCTGCTCGCTGGGTAAAAGCAAGATGGGACGACAACGCAGGTACTCAAGAAACCTTCCAAACAACTATCGAAATTACAGCAATGGACCGTACTGGCTTGCTTGCTGACTTAACAAACGCATTAAGCTCACTTCATATTTTTATTCATTCACTTAACACCTGCGAAACAAAAAATGGTGTAGCAAGAATGCATTTTACTATTACAGTAACAAGTATGGAGCATTTAAAGTGTATTGTAGCAAGATTATTGCAAATAAACAGTGTACAGTCAGTATCAAGAGTATAATTCAGTGTCCGATTTATAAGGAGTTAAAATGAAATCAGTAATACAGAGAGTTTCGTACGCTAAAGTAACTGTAGACGGCGAAATAAAAGGACAAATCAGCGAGGGTTTACTTGTTCTGCTTGGCGTAGAGCCAGATGATGACAAGAAAGAGGCTGATTTACTAGCAAATAAAATTGCCAACCTTAGAATTTTTTGCGATGATAACGACAAAATGAATTTATCCTTGCTTGATATAAATGGTCAAGCGTTGGTTATTTCTAACTTTACCTTATGTGGTGATTGCAAAAAGGGTAGACGTCCTTACTTTGGAGACGCTGCACACCCACAGCACGCACAGCCTATGTATGAATATTTTTGCGACAGCCTTTGTGCAAGTGGTGTAGCTAAAGTAGAAAAGGGTGTTTTTGGTGCTGATATGAAGGTAGAGCTTCTTAATGATGGCCCAGTTACTATAACAATAAATTCAAGGGAGTTGCCTCATAAATGATAAGAATAAAAACATTTCCCGTTGGAGCTTTACAGGTTAATTGCTATTTTGTAGAGGATGTAGAAAGTGGAAGCATTGCTGTAATAGACCCAGGTGATAACTCAAACGCTTTTGATAGCTTCATCACAGAAAATAAAGAAAACATAAAATATATTTTACTTACTCATGGACATTTCGACCATATAGGCTATGCAAATAAGCTAAAAGAGCTTACAAACGCACAGATAGCAATAAGTAGTATAGAAGAACCACTACTATCAGACAGTAACCTTAACTTATCACTAATGTTTTTCGGTAAGTCATTGCCAACTATTAATGCAGATATTTTGCTTGATAACGATAGCACACTAATGCTTGGAAATACAGAAATAAAGTATATCTCTACCTCAGGACATACAGCAGGTAGTGGTTGCTTTATTATTGGTGATTCTATTTTTACAGGTGATACCTTAATGAGATTGTCGATGGGTCGTACTGACTTCCCTACAAGCAGTATTAACGATATGATAAGCTCACTGAATAAGCTTAAAAGCTTAGATAATAGCTATAAGGTTTATCCAGGACATGGGTCTGCATCTACATTAGAATATGAAAAGAAAAATAATCCTTGCTTAAACGGATTATTCTAGTATAAATACGTAATATCAGGTGTACAATGAAAATATATATTATTAACCACAAATTTCACTACGAGATTGAAAATCTCACACGAGTATTCTTTCCAAATGAAAAGCTCGAAATTATTAAGGATGATATCCCAAATGATATAGAACAGCCTTCTATTATTACTAAGCTAATTGATAACGAAAACGGCTGTACTGTTTTTGCTCAGCTTAATTTTGAAAATTACTCCAAAAGTGAAGAATTATATATAGAGCTTAATAGTTCAGAAAATTACGAGTCTGAAAAAGAAAGAGTAATGGCAATCTGTCTTTACAAATTACTCACCCAATATACAGGTATGACTCCACCTTGGGGTATTTTAACAGGTGTAAGACCAATAAAGCTATTTAGGAAGCTAACAGAAGAAAATGGTTTAGTTAACACTAAGGATTATTTTAAAAACTCATTGCTTGTATCAGACGAGAAAATTTCACTCTCAGAAGAAACAGAGAAAAACGAACAAGCAATATTATCACTCTCAAGCGATAATTCGTACAGCCTTTATGTGTCCATTCCATTTTGTCCATCAAGGTGTAGCTATTGCTCATTTGTGTCTCAATCGGTAGAAAAGGCAAAAAAGCTTATCGAGCCTTATGTAGACTTGCTTTGTAACGAGCTTGAGCAAACTGCGAAAATAGCAAAAGAGCTTAACTTGAATCTAGAAACCGTTTATATTGGTGGTGGTACACCAACTACATTAAATGCACAGCAGCTAACAAAGCTTATTGGTGTAATAAACAGCAACTTTCCTATGGAACAGTGCAAGGAATTTACTGTAGAAGCAGGTAGACCAGACACTGTTACAGAGGATAAGCTTATAGCGTTGCTTGAGGGTGGTGTTAACAGAATAAGCATTAACCCTCAGACAATGAACGATAATGTGCTAGTAGAAATAGGCAGAAAACATACTGCACAGCAAACAATAGATGCTTTTAACCTTGCACGAAAAGTCGGATTTAAGCATATAAATATGGATTTAATTGTTGGACTACCTAATGAAGATTTTGAAAGCTTTAAAAACACTCTAGATATAATAACAACCCTTGACCCAGAAAGTATTACTGTGCATACTTTGTCAATGAAGCGTTCTGCTTATCTTACAGCACAGGGTATGCAGCTTTTAAAGCATGACGCTGAACAAGCAGCAAAAATGCACACATACTGCCGTAGCTTGTTATCTGATAACGGACTAAGACCCTACTATCTATACAGACAAAGCAGAATGGTAGGCAACCTAGAAAATATAGGCTATGCAAAAAAGGGCTATGATGGTTTGTACAATGTATATGTTATGGACGAAACCCACACTGTTCTTGGTTGTGGTGCTGGTGCTGTAACTAAGCTTAAAGACCCTAAAACAGGTGTTTTACAGCGTATTTTTAACTATAAATATCCGTATGAATATAACACAATGTTTGATGAAATTTTAAACAGAAAAAGTGGTATATCTGAATTTTACAAGCTACACTTTAATAAATAATCTTTATACCATTTATTAACAGATTATCAATTGATTATTTAAGTTTAAAGTGATATAATTTACAACACAATCTATATAGGAGGATTTTATATGAGTTTATTTGATGATATTGTTGTTAATGCCAAATCAGCAGCTAATACTGTTGGTAAAAAGGCTGGTCAACTAAAGGATTATTCTAAGCTAAAGTATTCCGAAAGTGGAATAAAGTCAGAAATTTCTAAAAAAAAGCTAGCTCTTGGTGAATATGTATATATCTGCACAAAAACTGGTGAGGTTGACCAAAAGAAAATGCAAGCTATGGTAAATGAAATTACAGAGCTTGAAGAAAACTTGCAAATCACAAGAGAAATGATTATTTCTGCAAAAAATAAGGTTATTTGTAAACAATGTAAAACAGAAAATGAAAAGGATTTTGTTTTCTGTTGTAAATGTGGACAAAAGCTAAACGAAGATAACACTGCCAATGAATCTGATTGCGATGTAACAGTTGTAGCATCTGCTACAGTTGAGGATGTTACAAGCGAACCTGTAGACGAAGAATCAGAGGAGATTACAGTTGCTCAAAAAACAGACGAGAGCGAAGATATTGCCGACTATAATATCTCTGAGGCTGATGTTATTGCTGACGAAGAATAATAAAATTTACTTTTGGCAGGAATTTCCTGCCAAAATTTGCGTAAGGAGGTAGATATAGTGTCTGAACATTTTACACATAATAACAAAAACAAACATACAAATAATGCTAATAACAACCAATCAGATACTCAAATTTCAAATGACGGCTTTAAAAGCACGAAGGATATGTCAACACATCTTTCATCAGATAGCTCTGCTACAATAGAAAAGCCAACCGAAAAAGCAACCGAAAAATCTAATAAAAAAGAAAAAGGAATAGAGCAACAATCCTTTATTAAGGGTGCAATGGTGCTTACAATAAGTATTATAGTTGTAAAAATAATCGGTGTACTATTTAAGGTTTTATTTACCAACCTTGTAGACGGTGTTGGTGTAGGTGTATTTAATAGCGCATACGAGCTTTACAATGTTATTTTTACAGTTGCTTCAGCAGGTTTTCCTATTGCACTTTCTCGAATGGTTTCAGAGGCTGTATCTGAAAAAAGATACAAGGATGTTAGACAGCTGCACAAAATCTCTGTACCATTTTTTGTTACAACAGGTGCTGTGTGCTGTTTACTAATGATTGCTCTTAGTGGTGCTTTTTCTAAAATGATTGGTAACTCTGCTGTTCAGCTACCTGTAATAGCACTTTCACCAATTGTATTCTTCGGCTGTTTAATGTCAATTTTCCGTGGATATTTTGAAGGTATGCGTTATATGGTACCTACAGCCATTTCAGAAATTATTGAGTCAGCTGGTAAACTACTTGTAGGCTTATCGCTTGCCTATGCTACTAATTTTGTTTTAACAAATGAATACAAAGAAAGTGGCACAATGTTTGGTAAAGCAATTATAGACGACACAATGTTTAGTAATATGCTTGCTTCTTATACTGTATGTGCTGCATTTATAGGCGTTTCTTTAGGTTCATTTTTTGGATTTTTATTCTTATTTATAAAATACAGAGTAACCTCTGGTGGTATTACCAAAAGTCAGATTGCCGAATCACCAGAAGCAAAAGCTTCTAAAGAACTATTTAAAAAACTTGCACTTACTGCTATACCAATAGGTCTTGGCTCTTTTGTTATGAGTATAGCAAGCACAATAGATTCTATTCTTGTACAGAACAGAATAGTAAATATTATGGAAACTGGCAGAGGACATATTCTACAAAGTATTTACCCATTTTTAGATGCTGAGCAATTCATGCTAGACGCTTCAGGTGAATATAGTATTCAGGTTTATCTATTTGGATGTTATGGCTGTGCGTTAACTCTTTTAATGCTTGTAACTGCTGTAACACAGGTATTTGGTCAAAGTGCTATGCCATCCTTAACTGCTGCTTGGACAGTTAAAGATAAGCCACTAATCAAAAAGAATATAAATACAATTTTAAAGGTTACATTACTTGTAACATTACCAGCAGGTATAGGTTTATCTGTACTTGCACAGCCACTTCTTACACTTTTATTCGGCGTAAGAGATGAAGTTACAATTGCTACTAGTGTTTTACAGGTAATGGGTATTTCGTGTATATTTATTGCAACAAGTACACCAATTTGTAGTATGCTACAAGCAATTGGTAGAGTAGATATGCCACTTAAGCTTTATACAATTGGTATGATTATAAAAATAGTTATTAACTATATACTTGTAGGTATTCCAAGTATTAACATTCAGGGTGCCGCAGTGGGCTCATTGGTAGCGTATCTGTTTGTGTCTATAGTTGGTATTTATATAATCGCCAAGGATACTGGTGTTGTTCCTGATTTTAATAAAATACTTATTAAACCTTTAATGGCTGCAATACTTTGTGGTGCAGCAGCATTTGGTTGTAACTTATTGATTACAAGCTTTATACCACTTGGAAGATTTACAGCATTGCCTTCGGTAATGGTTGCAATGCTTGTGTATGTAATAGCGTTAATTCTATTAAAAGGTATAACCGAAGAAGACATTCAAGAAATACCAGGTGGAAATAAAATAGGAAAAATACTTGCAAAATATAAGCTTTTAGGGTAGAATGTAATATAGTCACCAATAAGGAGCATATGTTTATGGAATTTAAAGAAAAAGACAAATACAATGTTTATGATTTGGTAGATGTTATCAAAAAGCTTCGATCTCCGGGTGGATGTCCATGGGATAGAGAGCAAACTCACCAATCTATCAGACAAGACCTTATTGAAGAAACCTACGAGCTTATAGAAGCTATCGACAACGATGATAAAGAGCTTCTAAAAGAAGAGCTTGGAGATGTACTGCTACAGGTAGTATTCCATTCGATTATTGAAGAAGAACAAGACAGCTTCAATATTGATGATGTAGCTAACGATGTATGCCAAAAAATGATAATAAGACACCCTCATGTATTCGCAGATGTAACAGCAGATACAACTGAGCAGGTACTAAAAAATTGGGATCAAATTAAAATGAAAACAAAATCCCAACGAAGTCAATCAGAGGTGTTAAATGGTATTTCTCGTTCATTACCATCTTTAATGCGTAGCCAAAAAATACAGCAAAAGGCTGCAAAGGTAGGCTTTGACTGGGATAATGTAAATGGTGCTCTTGATAAATTGACAGAAGAGGTTGACGAGCTTAAAGAAGCTATAGCAAACGGCGACCGTAATCACATAGAAGAAGAACTTGGAGATGTCCTATTTTCTGCTGTTAATGTATCTAGATTTGTTAAAACAGATTCTGAAAAAGCTCTGTATAACGCTTGTGAAAAATTCATTTCTCGTTTTTCTAAAATGGAAGAGCTTGCAAATGAACAAAATATAAAAATTGAGCAGACTTCTCTTGAAGAATTAGATAAACTTTGGGAAAAGGCTAAACAAATTAATGATTAATTTTGTGGAGGAAAATAATTATGAACAAGACAGAACTTATTGCAAAGGTTGCAGAGAAAAGTGACTTGACAAAAAAAGATGCAGAAAAGGCTGTTACAGCTATTCTTGATTCAATTGTAGAGGCTGTTGTAGCTGGCGAAAAGGTACAGCTTGTAGGCTTTGGTACTTTCGAACAGCGTCAGCGTAACGAAAGAGTTGGTTTAAACCCAAGAACAAAAACAGAGATTACAATTCCTGCTTCAAAGGTTCCTGCTTTTAAGGCTGGCAGAAACTTCAAAGAAGCTGTTAATAAGTAATTTTAATTGGTACTTAACCGACTTTCTTATAGGAAGTCGGTTATAATTTTATATGTAGCATAAAACATAAAAGGAGATAAATTATGAGATTAGATAAATATTTAAAAATATCAAGAATAATAAAAAGAAGAACCATTGCCAACGAAGCTTGTGATGCAGACAGAGTTATAGTAAATGGTAAACCACAAAGAGCTTCTTATGCAGTTAAGGTTGGCGATATAATTGAAATTCAAATGGGTGCCAAACCATTTAAAGCAGAGGTTTTGCAAATAAATGAATATGCAAAAAAAGAAGATGCATGCTTAATGTATAAAGTTATAGAGTAATCATCTTTTATTAAAACCAACAGTAAATAAAACAAGCCATAAGTAATATTATATCTGTGTGAAAGATAAATCATAATAAAAATTATTTAAGCATATATTGTACTATAAAAATATGGGGGTATAATATATGCACGATGATAAACAAAAGCCTAAGTTACCACATAGCGTTATAATAGAAAATCGCACATCCATATCTTTTACCGGTGTCAAGGATATGGGGAGCTTTGACGAGCAAGCTGTAGTTTTGTATACCGATTACGGCGAAATAAATCTTCGTGGATCAAAATTGCACATAAGTAAGCTTAGCCTTAATAGCAACGAGGTTGATATAGACGGAGAAATCGAAGCTATAATTTATACTCAAAATAAACAAAGCAGTGGATTTTTTAATAAGCTTTTTAAATAGGGTGTAGGTAATGCAATTTTTTATATCAGACCAAATCAATATATTTGTTATGGCTTTTTTATGTGGCGTTATTATTGCAGTATTAAACGAAGTTTTCAGATTCTTAAGATATATTGGCTTCAATTCAAATACAGGAGTATTTATACAAGATATTGTATTTATGTCAATTGCAGCCTTTATATCTTTTTGCTTTGCATTATGTTTTAATAAAGGCAATTTACGATTTTTTATTTTATTAGCTGAGTTTTTAGGATTTTTAACTTTTAGGTATACAATAGGATTATTTACTGGTAAGCTGTTCAAAACCTTACATTTTATTACTAATAAGCTATCACAGCTTATTAAAATGCTTTTTGATACGTTATCAACAATAACAGATAATATTATTAAGCATGTATTGGTGAAAATACCATTATTTAAAAACCGTAAAGAAACTTCTTGCAAAAAAGGTGATAATTGTTGTATAATATTAAAAAGTGTATTTAGATTTACTAAAGCTTTTAAAAAGAGGTAATGCAATGAAGCTTAAAGAAGTTGATGTAGTATCAACAGCATCACCAAAAAGAAAAAAGAATAAATTTCATATAGCGATTAAGAGAAATGATGCAATAATTTATTCTGTGACACTTGTTTTGGTGGTATATGCTGTTATATGCTTAATAACGCAAAATATAAACATAAATAAAAAAACAGCAGAACTACAAGAGATTAACAATCAAATTATAATAGAAGAAGTTAAAAACGAAGAAATTACAGATATATTAAATTCAAACAAAAACGAAAATGCGGCTTATATAGAAAAAACAGCAAGAGAAGACCTTGATTATGCTTATAAGGATGAGCGAATTTTTATAAATATATCTGGTGAATAATAAGCAATTTTTTTGATTAATCTATATATTTTTAGGGGGACATTATTTTAATGGCAGTTGAAGTTGGAAACATTTTAGAAGGTAAAGTAACAGGAATTACAGATTTTGGTGCGTTTGTAGATTTACCAGATGGAAAATCAGGTATGGTACATATTTCTGAGGTAGCACCAACTTATGTAAATAAAATTACCGATCACTTATCAGAGGGGCAGACTGTAAAGGTTAAGGTGTTAAATATAGCCGAAAACGGTAAAATTAGCCTTTCTATAAAAAAAGCCATGGATAATCCTAACAAAAACGAAAAAAGCGACAGAAGAGATCGCAGAGAGCGTGACGGTGACCGTAGTAGAGACAACCGAGATAACAGAAATTCTCGTGGCAACAAGCGTTTTGATAACCGTAATCGTCAACCTGCACCACCAGTAACAGGTCCTGGTAATTTTGAGTGGCAAAGTCCACGCAAAAACGAAAATGCAAGCTTTGAAGATCTTATGTCTAAGTTTAAGCAAACAAGCGAAGAGAAGTTTTCTGATTTAAAACGTGGATCAGAGGTAAATGTACGCCGTGCAAGAAGAAATCAAAAGCCTTAATTAATATTTAACCTTTTAACAGATAGCTTTTATGCTATCTGTTTTTATTTTTAAAATTGTATTGTGTTTTTATACTATATTTGATATAATTTATTAACTGATTTATAACAAATGATTAATTATTACCATAATTTGGTATATTAATTTTTGTACAATCTTAATAAGAGGTGAAAATTAATGACTCGTGAACGCTTAGGTAGCAGACTTGGATTTATTTTGTTAAGTGCAGGCTGTGCTATTGGTGTAGGTAATGTATGGAAATTCCCATATATGGCAGGTGCCAATGGTGGTGGATTTTTCGTACTATTTTATTTGATATTTTTAGTTTTATTTGGTGTGCCAATAATGACAATGGAGTTCTCTTTAGGTAGAGCAAGCCAAAAAAGTCCTGTAAAGCTTTATGATGCTTTAGCACCCAAAAACAGCAAATGGCATTTACACGGTTATGTAGCAATGGCTGGTAATTATCTACTTATGATGTTTTATACAACTGTTTCTGCATGGATGCTAAACTATTTTGTTTTAATGGCTAAGGGAGATTTAGTTGGTTTAACAACTAAACAAGTAGAGGATAAATTTGGCGATGTTTCATCAAACCCAATTACTATGATTATTTTTATGGGTATAATAGTAGCTCTAGGTTTTTTTATTTGCTCATTTGGGTTACAAAAAGGTCTTGAGAGAGTAACAAAGTTTATGATGATCGCTTTGCTTGCAATTATGGTTATTCTTGCTGTTAATAGTATTATTACCCCAGGTGGAGCAGAGGGGCTTAAATTTTATCTTTTACCAAATCTAGACAAGCTTAATGAAATTGGTATTGGCACAGTTATTGTTAACGCTATGAATCAAGCCTTTTTTACATTGAGTCTTGGAATGGGTTCAATGGCTATATTTGGTAGCTATATAGATAAAGAACGCTCATTACTAGGTGAATCAGTTAATGTAGCACTACTTGATACATTTGTAGCTGTTACTTCTGGATTGATTATATTCCCGGCATGCTTTGCACATAACGTACAGCCTGATAGTGGTCCATCACTTATCTTTATAACTTTACCAAATATTTTTAACAATATGAGCTACGGCAGATTATGGGGTAGTCTTTTCTTTGTATTTATGACATTCGCAGCATTTTCTACTGTACTTGCAGTATTTGAAAATATACTAGCTTGCTTTACAGACCTGTTTAACTGTAGCAAAAAAAAGGCTTGCTTAATAAATGGATTCTTACTTTTTGTTTTATCTTTACCTTGTATACTTGGTTTTAATCTTCTAAAGTGTGTTACTCCTTTTGGTGAAGGCTCTAACATTATGGATTTAGAAGACTTCTTTGTAACTAATCTAATACTACCTCTTGGTTCACTTGTATTTGTTTTATTCTGTGTAAGCAAAAAGGGATGGGGTTGGAAGAATTTTATAAATGAAGCTAACGCCGGTAAGGGCTTAAAGGTTAAAAACTGGATGCGTATATACCTTACATTTGTTTTACCAATAATAATTGTAATCTTCTTTATCATAGGTATAGTAAACTTTTTTATGAAATAACATAATTTATTAAAACCTCTGTCATAAGGCAGAGGTTTTAATAAATGATTTTTTAACTAATCATATTGTACAAAGTATTAATATTAAATAAAGGTGTATTTTAATGAAAACATTATATTTAACCGACCTAGATGGTACTTTACTTAACAAAGAAAGCCTATTGTCTGACCGTGATATCAGAATAATCAATACATTTATAGAAAATGGTGGTTTATTCACCTATGCTACAGCAAGGTCACATAATTCGGCATCTATTATAACAGAAAAGTTAAATATCTCACTGCCTGTAATTATATATAATGGTGGCTTTATATATGACTGTAAAAATAACAAATTTATTCACCAAACACTATTTTCAAAAAATGAAATTACAAGCTTAATGGCAATAACAAAAGCCTCTGGAATTACGCCTCTTGTTTATACATTTGTAAATGGCAAGCAAAAAATACTCTGGAATAACAATGGTAATCTAAGTAGTGGTTTTAAGCACTATTTATCAACCCGTGCAAACGATAAACGACTTACACCTGTTGATAATCTTGATGACTCGTTTTATGGTGATATATTTTATATTACCTTTATCGAAAGCTATGAAGATCTTTATCCAGTATACAGCACTATTAAAAACAAAAATAAATTTAATATGATATTTCAACAGGAAATTTATCGTGAAGAATATTGGTGCGAAATTATGCCACAAACTGTAAGCAAGGCAAATGCAGCCAAGCTACTTAAAGAACAGCTTAACTGTGATGAATTAGTGGTATTTGGTGATTCGTTAAACGATATACCTATGTTTGAGGTTGCAGACAGAGCATACGCAGTAAAAAATGCAAACGACAGCCTAAAACAAATTGCAACTGAGGTTATAGGTTATAATTATGAAAACAGCGTTGCTTTAAAGCTATGTGAATTAGAAAAAGAAAAGCTTAGCAGTATTATTCTATAAAAAACAAGGAGAGTAAAAAATGAAAGCATTAATAACAGGAGCCAGCTCGGGAATAGGCAAGGATATGGCTTATATTTTAGCAGAAAAAGGATATGATCTTGTATTAGTTGCACGAAGAATAGATAGATTAAATGAAATAAAAAACAGCATAAAAAATGTTAATGTAGAAATAATACAGGCAGATTTATCTCAAGAAGAAAATTGCATAAGATTGTATAATACTGTAAATCCTAATGAAATTGATTTTCTTATTAATAACGCTGGCTTTGGCTTATGTGGTGATTTTTTAAGCACAAATCTTAATATAGAGCTTGAAATGATTAAAACCAATATAACAGCAGTACATATCTTAACAAAGCTATTTTTAAAGGATTTTGTAAAACGTGATAGTGGTATCATATTAAATGTTGCATCGTCTGCTGCATATATGGCTGGCCCTTATATGAGCACATATTACTCAACTAAAAATTATGTACGCAGGTTAACTCAAGCTATATATCAGGAGCTTAAAGAAAGAAAATCAAAGGTTAAAATTTCTGCTCTATGTCCAGGGCCTGTTGACACTGAATTTAATAGCGTTGCAAATGTAAAATTTGCGATTTCGGGGTTAGATAGCTATACTGTAGCTAAATATGCCATAGATAAAGCAGAAAAAGGTAAGCTTAGCATAGTACCTAGTAATATAATGAAGATAGGTACATTTCTTTTAAGATTTACACCAGAAAAGCTCATGCTAAAAATATCTGCTAATATTCAAAAAAAGAAAAACTAAAATAGAGCATATTTGCCTTTTACTTTACAAGGCAAATATGCTCTTAATTTTGCTATACGTTTTATTTTAATACACGACCTGTTACAACATAATATCCTTCTTGAATTGCTGAAAATGTTGCAACCAAGCACACTACTACACAGCTGTATTTTAATTCAATAAATGGAAATGTTAAGGGTAAAAGAAACAATAGTAAACCAGTAGCTTTATTTATGATTGTATGAATAGATACAAGCTCTTTGTGATAAATAACACCTAATACAATATTACTGGTTTTGATAATTGTTATTACCAAAATCCATATACATAACCATTTCGGAAGATATATTATCGGTAATAATCTAACCAAAGCTACAGCAACAAATATAAAGTCAGCAACAGTATCAAATCTTGCACCAAATTTGCTGATACTATTTGTTTTTCTTGCAACAAACCCATCTATCATATCAGTAAATCCACAAAGAAAATATACAATAATAAATTCAACTGAAAACACAGAAAAAAACATCATTAACATACTGCAAAAAATACGACAGCTTGTTATTATATTTGCAATATATTTCATATACACCTCTATAATTTATAATTAGGTTTATCTATTATTTAATAAGTAGTATTATTTTTAAATTACTCCATGAAAATCGTGGTCACCTGTTATTTCTTTTGGTACCTCAAGCTGTGTGCGAATTGCTACTCTCTCGGTTAATTCAATACTTTTATCAGCCTTATTAATTGTAATTACATCTCTGTAAAAATCCATTGTATCTAGGCTTTCATCTTCACTCCAACGAGTTGTTGTGTAGTAGCAATAATAGAAAAATTTTCCTGATCCTGCGTCCTCATGCACAAAGCTGTCAACAACACGCAACGCACCAATGCTAGCAAATTTTGAATATTCATAGGTGTCAAAATATTTACAAATAGTTTCATTATCCATTTCATAATTATAAACATCTAGTACTACATTAAATGAGTTATTCTCGTAGAAAAAACCATCATAAAAAATTGGTGACTCATCTATAGAGCAAAGGTTATAAAGTGCCTCATCACTTATAGTTTGTAGTTGGTCTACTCGCTCTAGAGCAAAATCGTTACTATATGGCTTGTTTGCAAAGGCAGCATTAACATCAAATTCTGCTTCTGTAACAGGTTCTGTTGTAACTTCTTGTTTTTGAGTAGCTACTTCTGTTGCACTTGTATTTTGTGTGTCATCAGTGCTGTTATTACATCCACTCATAATCATAGCAACAGACATTGATACCAAAATCATTGATAAAATCCTTTTCATAATAACCCTCACTTTTTATTCGTCTCTCATTTTTAGTAAATCTTCTTCAGAAATTATATTTATCCCCAAGCTTTGTGCCTTTATAAGCTTACTGCCAGCTTCTTCACCTGCAACAACATAATCAGTCTTTTTTGAAACAGATGATGAGGTTTTTCCACCCATTTCTTCAATTATCTTAGCAGCTTCACTACGCTTTAATGTAGGCAAGGTACCTGTTAACACAAATGTTTTACCTGTAAATTTACCACCTGTTGCTGTTTTTTTAACATCAGGCATCTTTACACCGTTTTCTTTAAGCTGCAAAATAAGCTCTTTGCTTTGCTCTAGCGAAAAATACTCTACAACGCTTTTTGCCATAATTTCACCAAAGCCCTCTATTAAAGCTAAATCTTCAGCAGTAGAATTTATTATATTTTCTATACTACCCTTTGCATTGCACAATAGCTTAGCATTCTTTTGACCAATATGGCGTATACCAAGTGAAAATATAACACGATATAGCTCATTATCCTTAGATTTGTTAATTGCGTTAATCAGATTTTCTGCTGATTTTTCACCCTTTCTATCTAACGACATAATATCCTCTTTGGTAAGCTTGTATAAATCAACTGGTGAGCTAATAAGCTTGCTTTCGATTAACTGCTTCAAAACAGCTTCTCCTAATCCATCTATATTCATAGCATCTCTCGAAACAAAGTGGATAAGGTGTCTTAAAAGCTGTGCTGGACATTCTGTATTTGTACAACGCACCACAGCTTCTCCTTCTTCACGGCTTACCTTACAACCACATGACGGACAAACAGTTGGTAACATATATTTTTCTGCATTTTCTGCATGAGAAACCACAGATACTACCTCTGGAATAATCTCTCCAGCCTTACGAATCATTACTGTGTCACCTATACATAATCCAAGCTCATCAATAAAATCCTGATTATGAAGTGTAGCACGGCTTACTGTTGTACCTGCTAAAAATACAGGTTCAAAAATACCTGTTGGTGTAATTGCGCCAGTTCTGCCTACGTTAATTTCAATATCTTTAAGTACAGTTTCCTTTTCTTCTGGTGGATATTTATAAGCCTCTGCCCATTTAGGAAATTTTTCTGTACTGCCTAGTGCTGTACGCATAGAATAATCATTCACCTTAACAACTGCACCATCAATCTGATAGCTTAATTCGCC
>JAZSEI010000009.1:0-17671 GCA_045531635.1 Acutalibacteraceae bacterium | reverse complement strand
ATTATCGTATTGTTTTAAAAAAATTGAAAATCTTATACGAAAATAAAGAAAAGGTATGGAAATTTAGAAAAACATTTGTTATAATATTTACTAGACTTAATATATAAAGTCAGCAAATTATGCACTGTACTATACAGTGATGAATTAATTTTTTCAGGAGGTATCTATTCCAATGAGCCAAAAGTATGTTTATCTTTTCTCTGAGGGTAATGAAACAATGAGAGAGCTTCTTGGTGGTAAGGGTGCTAACCTAGCTGGTATGACAGCACTAGGTATGCCAGTTCCACAGGGCTTCACTGTTTCAACAGAAGCTTGTACTCGTTACTACGAGGACGGCAAAAAAATCGCTAGCGACATCGAGGAGCAGATTTACGCTGCACTAGCTGAGGTTGAGAAAATCAACGAGAAGAAGTTTGGTGACGCTAAGAATCCACTTCTAGTATCTGTTCGTTCAGGTGCAAGGGCTTCAATGCCTGGTATGATGGACACAATCCTAAACCTAGGTTTGAACGACGAGGTTGTTGCTGGTCTTATCGCTGGTAACCCAGACCCTAAGTTTGAGAGATTCGTATACGACTCATACCGTCGTTTCATCCAGATGTTCTCAGACGTTGTTATGGAAATTTCAAAGAAGCGTTTTGAGGTTATCATCGACGAGTTAAAAGAGCAGAAGGGCGTTAAGGACGATATCGAGCTTGATGCTGAAGATATGAAGAAGCTTGTAGTTCTATTTAAAGATTACTACAAGGAGCAGAAGGGTGAGGACTTCCCAGTTGATCCTAAGGCACAGCTAATGGCTGCTGTTAAGGCTGTATTCCGTTCATGGGACAACCCTCGTGCAAATGTTTACAGAAGAATGAACGATATTCCATATTCATGGGGTACTGCTGTAAACGTACAGCCAATGGTATTTGGTAACCTAAATGAGAACTCAGGTACAGGTGTTGCATTTACTCGTGACCCTGCTACAGGTGAGAAGGCTCTATTTGGTGAGTACCTAATCAACGCTCAGGGTGAGGACGTTGTTGCTGGTGTTAGAACTCCAAGCACAATCGACAAGCTAGCTGAGGAAATGCCAGAGGTTTACAATCAGTTTGTTGAAATCGCTAACAAGCTAGAAAATCACTATAGAGATATGCAGGATATGGAGTTTACTATCGAGAACGGTAAGCTTTATATGCTACAGACAAGAAATGGTAAGAGAACAGCTGCTGCTGCTCTAAAGATTGCTGTTGACCTAGTTGACGAGGGCATGATTACTGAGGAAGAGGCTGTACTAAGAGTTGAGCCAAAGCAGCTTGACGCTCTACTACACCCACAGTTCGACGCTGCTGCTCTAAAGAAGGCTACACCAATCGGTAAGGGTCTAGCTGCTTCTCCAGGTGCTGCTTGTGGTAAGGTTGTATTTACAGCTGAAGACGCTAAAGAGTGGGCAGAGAACGGCGACAAGGTTGTTCTTGTAAGACTAGAAACATCACCAGAGGATATCGAGGGTATGAACGCTGCTGAGGGTATCCTAACAGTTCGTGGTGGTATGACATCTCACGCTGCCGTTGTTGCTCGTGGTATGGGTACTTGCTGCGTATCTGGTTGTGGTGAAATCACAATCAACGAGGAAGCTAAGCAGTTTACTCTTGGTGGTATGACAATCAAAGAGGGCGACTACATTTCTCTAAACGGTTCAACAGGTGACATCTACGGCGAGGCTATTGCTACAGCTGAGGCTGCTATCGTTGGTGACTTCGATAGATTCATGAGCTGGGCTGACGCTGCTAGAACACTAAAGGTTAGAACAAACGCTGATAACCCAAGAGATACAGCTCAGGCTGTTAAGTTTGGTGCTGAGGGTATTGGTCTTTGCCGTACAGAGCATATGTTCTTCGAGGGCGACAGAATTAAGGCTATCCGTGAGATGATCGTTTCTGAGACTGTAGAAGAGAGAGAAAAGGCTCTAGCTAAGATTATGCCACTACAGCAGGGTGACTTCGAGGAGATGTACAGAGTTCTTGAGGGTCGTCCAATGACAATCAGATTCCTAGATCCACCTCTACACGAGTTCGTTCCTACAAAGGAAGAGGACATCAACGAGCTAGCTGGTGAGATGAACATCTCAGTTGAGCACCTAAAGGAAATCATCGCTGGTCTACACGAGTTTAACCCAATGATGGGTCACCGTGGTTGCCGTCTTGCTGTAACATACCCAGAGATCGCTGCTATGCAGACAACAGCTGTTATCAACGCTGCTATCGTAGTTAACAAGGAGAACCCAGAGTACAACATCGTACCTGAGATTATGATTCCACTTGTAGGCGAGATCAAAGAGCTTAAGTATGTTAAGGACGTAGTTACAACAACAGCTGATAAGATTATCGCTGAGGCTGGCGTAACTATGGATTACAAGGTTGGTACAATGATCGAGATTCCAAGAGCTGCTCTAACAGCTGACGAGATCGCTAAAGAGGCTGAGTTCTTCAGCTTTGGTACTAACGACCTTACACAGATGACATTCGGCTTCAGCCGTGATGACGCTGGTAAGTTCCTAGACGCTTACTATGACACAAAGATCTATGAGTCAGATCCATTTGCTAAGCTAGACCAGACAGGTGTTGGTAAACTAGTTAAGATGGCTGTTGAGCTAGGTAAGTCAACAAGACCTGACATTAAGCTAGGTATCTGTGGTGAGCACGGTGGTGACCCATCATCAGTTGAGTTCTGCCACTTCGTAGGCCTAGACTATGTATCTTGTTCTCCATTCAGAGTGCCAATCGCTAGACTAGCTGCTGCACAGGCTGCTCTTAAAGAGAAGGCAAGCAAGTAATTTGCTTTAAATAATAAAAAATTATAACAATAATTTTCGGGCGAACCATATTGGTTCGCCCGTTTTTCTGTTGTAAATTAACTAATTGAATGATATAATAAAACAAATATAACGAAAGAGGTGATAGGGTGTTAGATAATAAGCTTGGAATAACATCTCCTGCTGATTTATCAAGAGAAGAAGAGAGAATTAGTAAGATAAAGGCATTAGAATTATTTGAAAAGGGCATACTTGATAGCTTAGAGGCTGGCAGATTTGCTTCTCTTAAATATATCCATAAGTATCTTTTTGAAGATATATATGATTTTGCAGGTGAAATTCGCAAGGTAAATATTGCAAAGGGTAACTTTAGATTTGCACCACTGATGTATCTTAATGCTGCTCTAGCGAATATTGATGCAATGTCGCAATCAACTTTTGATGAAATTATAGAAAAGTATGTAGAAATGAATATTGCCCACCCTTTTCGTGAAGGTAACGGTAGGGCAACTCGTATCTGGCTTGATTGCATATTAAAAAAAGAAATTGGTATGGTTGTAGATTGGAGTAGGGTGGATAAGGATGATTACCTGCTTGCTATGGAGCGTAGTCCTATTAAAGATATTGAAATTAAATATATCATAAAAAACGCTTTAACTGATAAAATAAATGACCGTGAAATGTTTATGAAAGGTATTGACCATAGCTATTACTATGAGAATTATAATACCTTTAAAACAGAAGATTTATAATATCCACATTTTTGTAGTCTGAACGCCATTTTAGATACAAATTTTTTGCACAGTATTCAACTAGCCACAAAATCTGTTTGAAAATATTTTACAAATTTAAATTGTGGTTAGTGTTAATTAGATATTAGTAATAGATTGAAAAAACTCCTATGGTAGATACCACAGGAGTTTTTTATCATCGCATTTTTAAAGTAATATCTTCATCTTCTTCATCTTCAAGCTTGCGTTTATTTTGTTCGGAGTAAATAGCTTCCATTTTTAACCCAATTATATTAAGCTCCTCAGAAAATTGCTGGAACTTTTCGCTTATTTCGTTAGAGAATTCGTCTTGTAGCGTTTTGTAGTGCAGTTGATGTTCAATATTTGCCCAGCAATCCATTGTAAGCGTTCTTATTTGCACTTCAACAGGGTAATATTCAACACCCTTCAAATAATGTATAGGTACTACAACAATTAAATGATAGCTTCTGTAGCCTGATTTTTTAGGGTTTTTTATATAATCGCTTTCTTTTACAATATCAAGACAAGATTTTAATGCTCTTACAACCTCATAAACATCCTGCTGATAATAAGTAATTACTCTTATACCTGCAATATCCGTCAGATAATCCTTTGCATATTCAAGCTCGGGTGGATAACCTCTTTTAGCAAGCTTATTAAGCACGCTGTCAAGTGATTTAACTCTATTAATAATCTGATGAATAGGGTTGTGTCTATGCAAATGTCCGTAATCGGAGTCAAGTGCCTCAAGCTTAATTTTTACAAGTTTAATTGCATCTTTATATGGTCGTATAAATTCGTTATACTCTTGTATAACGCTGTTCATTTCGTATGTATTATTCTTTTTCATTATACACCTTTTATTAGTTGGTAGAACTGCACAAAATTATTATTGTGTAGTTGTGTAAGTTCTACTATCGAAAATGCAGTTTGTTCATAATTTATTCATAATTTTGTATTATATTATAAGTACAGTAGTTCAACAGAAAACTACAAATAAATTAGTTTTTCTCATTTTTTCTTCTTATATATTCTCATACAAAAGCATTGCAGTTTTGCAATGCTTTTGTTTTTTTATTCAGATGATTACAATAAAAGCTATTTATCGTAATCATCTAAAAATGAAATCTCATTACCTTCTTTATGATAGCTTATAATGGTAGAAAGATTTACATTGCACACACTGTTAAATATATTATATTCAACAAGTGGATTTACCTTTTTAAGCTGTGCAATAAGCTCTTTTACTTCAGCTCGTTTAGATATATGCTCGCCATTTGTTTGTGATTCTTTTTCGGTTAGAGTGCAAGCACAAGCTATAAATTCAAGCTCGTTATATCGTACCCAATTACTTATATCACTTTCTCTTACCATGTATAATGGACGAATAAGCTCCATACTCTCAAAATTGGTGCTGTGTAGCTTTGGCATCATAGTCTGTAGCTGACCTCCATAAAGCATACCCATAAAAATAGTTTCAATCACATCATCATAATGATGTCCAAGAGCGATTTTATTACATCCAAGCTCTTTAGCGTATTTGTAAAGGTGACCTCTACGCATTCTTGCACATAAATAACAAGGACTTTTCTCTGTTTTGTCAACCACATCAAAAATAGAGGTTTCAAAGATTTTTACAGGGATATTAAGTAATTTACAGTTGTACTCAATTTTTTCTCTGTTTGCTTTGTTATAACCAGGATCCATACATATATATTCAACCTCAAAATGAGTTTCACTGTATTTTTGTAAATACTCTATGCATTTTGCCAGCAATACCGAGTCTTTACCACCCGAAATGCAAACGGCTATTTTATCGCCCTCGTTAATCATTTTATATTCTTTAGTGCCCATAATAAATCTGTTCCATATAGGCTTACGGAATTTTTTTATGATGCTTTTTTCAACTGCTGTGTGTTTATCCATAGCTTATTTTTTTCTCATATCCTTTACATTTACGGTAGTACCGTCAGGTCTTTCAATTACCATATTGTCAAGCTGACCTCTTAGGCTTGCTCTGAATTCACCTATGTATTCTTCACGCAAAGCTTTTTGCTCGGCAAGCTCGTCGGCTGTAAGTCCTGTTGATTTTTTCTTCTTGGCAAGCTCGTTTATTCTGTCAAGTTTGGCTTTTTCCATTTCAAACTCTCCTTTCTTATTATGTATCCTAAGTGATTATACCACAAAGCAAAGTTTTGTAAATAAATATTTTGTAAATTGTTTTGTTTAACAAATTGTATTGAAATTTTTGTCAATTGTGATAATATATGTATATATAGTGTGAAAGGATGATAAATATGAATAACTTTAGCTTGTTTTATCCAATAGGTTACGAAAGATCACCACTAAAAATGAGTGAAGAATCTATAAATGATTTATCACTGGACCATATAGTTAATACGCTTACAGAAGATGTATTCGAACAAAATAGCATAAAGGAGCTTATGACTCAAATAGAGTGCAATGCAGAGCTTATAAAATATAGATGCGATGTTTTTGAGGATTTTTTAAGACTGCCACAGCTTCGTTACAGCCTTACCGAGCTTCTTGAAATGCTAGGTGAACTAAAAGAGCTTGAAAAATTCAAAAAAGACAGCGACGCTTCTTCGCTTTGGCAGATTATAAACAGACTACGAGAAATCGACAGATATATAAATTGTATAACTTCTCTTAAAGATATATTAGGTACTCTTGAGCTTAGGTCAGAGGGGTTATGTATGTTGCGTAGCCTTGTTAATGAGATTTACACTGATGGTTCATTTGAGCCACTTAAAATGGATATAGAAGATGCTTTTAAGCAAGCTAGACAGCTTAGAAGTGTAACTATAGGTGTAAACCTTGATGATTTGCTAAGACCAAGCAGAGCAGGTATTTTATCACTAAACAGTAGAGAATTTACTGATAGTGGTATTTTAAAACGCTTTATGGAAATATCTACAAAGAAAGAGGGAGGAATACTCCCAGGCAATGACTATGCACATCTTAAAACCTTCCACGCTGCGTCATCAAAGGACTTTAAGCTAGGCTATGATGATACTCCAACAGGACAAGATAAATTGTCTAACAGTATGAAGCAGGTTGTTACAGAGATAATGGATAGAATTGTAAGAAATATTAAGGATGTATTGCAAAAACACGTTAATGTTAATGGATATACTTTTATATCACTAATGCCAGAAATTATTTTTTATATTCGTTGGGCAGAGCTTATCGAAAAAATACATTCAAAGGGATTGCCATTGTGTAAGGCAGAAATTTTACCTATAGAAAAACGAGAAATACACGCACAGGGTATATATAATCTAAAGCTTGCAATAAAGGCTGTAAAAGGTGAAAATCTTAATATAATTACAAATCAATTAGATTTTGATGATGAAACAGGCAGAATTTTTATTCTTACAGGGCCTAACCGTGGTGGTAAAACAACAATTACACAGGCACTTGGCATTGCTGTTTTAATGGCACAATGTGGTATTTATGTACCTTGTGGAAGATTTGCTTTAAGTCCTTGTGATAATATCTATACACACTTCCCAGCTGATGAAAACGAAACAGTAGATTTAGGTAGACTTGGTGAAGAATCAAAGCGACTTTCTGAAATATTCGGAAATGCAACTGAAAATAGCTTGCTACTACTAAATGAAAGCTTAGCTACAACAAATGTAACAGAGGGCGTATATATTGCAACAGATGTTATAAAGGCTATGCGTTATTTAGGTGTAAGATGTATTTTTAATACCCATATGCACGAGCTAGGAGCAAATGTAGGTGTAATGAACGATGCAGTCAACGGTATTTCTAAAATAGAAAGTATGGTTACTGGTGTAGATAACGGAGAGCGTTCCTTTAAGGTTTATATAAATCCACCACAGGGTTTAAGCTATGCAAGGGATATAGCTCTAAAATATGGTGTAACCTTTGATAAAATTAAGGAAACAATAGATAATAAGTAAAACAACCATTGATTTACTTTAAAACAAAATGTTTGTTTTGCTTCAATTTACAAAAATGTAATTTTTAATAATATATTATGGTTGAAAAAGAGTTGCAATATATGTTATAATAGATAGCATAATTGGAAAGTAGGTGTTAATATGGCTGATTTATGCTACGGTTGTATGAAAGAATTGCACGACGAGCAGGTTTGTCCTCATTGTGGTTTTTCACAGGATGCTGTGCAGGCGTCACATTTTCTGCCATTAGGTGCAAAGCTTGAAAACGACAGATATATAGTAGGAAAAGTGCTTGATAATAGATCAGATAGTGCCAGATATATTGGTTATGATCAAAAAATAAACAAAACAGTTACTATAAGAGAATTTTTACCTAAGGATTTATTTACTCGTTCTGAAAATAGTGCAGTCGTTACTGTTAAAAAAGAGAATGGTAAAAAATTCAATGCCTTAAAGCAACAGTTTATGCAGGTTGGTAATAAGGTAAAAGAAATTTCAGATTGTGATTGTATTGTAAAGGTAGAAGCAGTTTTTCAGGATAACAATACAGCATATATCGTTAATGAATATGAAGATGTAATTCCATTTGGTGAGTATGTACAACGAAGTGGTGGCAGATTAGAGTGGGAGGTAGCAAGACCTCTTATTAAGCCTTTACTTGACGGACTTGTTACTATTTCAGAAAAAGGAATAGCTCACCTTGCAATTTGTCCTGCAAATCTTGTGGTTACATCTGACGGTAAGATTAAACTTACAGGTTTTGCTATTGAGGGTATAAGAAAAGTAGACGGAGATTTACCTCCACAGCTATTCTCAGGCTGTAGTGCTCTTGAGCAATACGAAAAAGGTGCACAGCTTGATACAGTAACAGATATTTATGGATTCTGTGCAACTCTATTCTTTGCTCTAACAGGTAAATTACCTTCAGAGGCATTAAAAAGAAAAGATGACAGTCGTTTGCTAATGAGTACAAATGTAGCTAAAAAGCTACCACCTTTTGTTATTTCAACATTAGCAAAAGGTTTGCAGGTAAACAGACAAGACAGAATTTCAACATTCAAAGAGCTTTCAAAACAGCTTTCGGCTACTCCAACTGTTCAGGCAATGCAGAATGAAATTTCTAATACCGTAAAGGTAGATACTGCCGAACCAGAAGAACAAACAAGAAAAGTAAGTAACACTGCTTTAGGTGTTATTTCAATGATTATTGCACTGATTATTTTTGGTGTTCTTGGTTATATGTGGTATTCAACAAATCCTCTTGACGGTTTGTTTGACCTTAACGAAACAGCAACAGAGAGTGCTTCTACATCTCCAGAGGAGCTTGTAGAGGGCTACACATATCCACCAGACAGCAAATATTTCAGAGTTCCTGATTTTACAGGTAAAACATGGCAAGAGGCTTCTGCAATAGCTGCTGAATCATCAGAATACTATATTTTTAAGGCTATAGATGAAGAATTTAGCGACACTGTTCCACAGGGGAAAATCTGTAAACAAACACCAGAAGCTAACAAGACTGTTAGTCGTGGTAATGACGGTGTTACAATTACTTGTACTATAAGTAAGGGTGCACAGTTTAGAGCACTACCAGAGATTGACGATCTAAATAAAGACCAAGCTACTAAGAGTCTTACAGACCAAGGCTTTGTTGTTAATTCTACATTAACATATAGCGATGATATTGCTGCTGGTAATGTTATTTCTTACTCAGGCAATGCTAAAGCTGGTGATAAGCTAGAATATGGCTCAACTGTAACAGTAAGCATTAGCCTTGGTAAAAAGCCAGAGGAAGCTACAGAGAAAACCTTTGTATATGTAGAGCCTACAGATCCTGTTACAGTAATTCCAGAAGCTCCAACAGCTCCACCAGAAGTGGTTGTTGAGTAATATAGTTTAGTTTTTAATAACTTGTAAATTTTGTATAAACTGAATATAATACAAACCAAAAACAGCCACCAACAGTTGAAATAATTGTTGGTGGCTGTTATAATTAGTAAGGTATAAAACTAAAGGCTATAGAAAAAATAAATTGGAATTTGTGGGAGTAAGTATATATGAAAATAATAGATATATACGGAGAAAAATATGATGAGCAATATACTAATCTAAGAGAAGCTTGCCGAGGAATTGTAATTAAGGATGATAAAATATTACTCACATATGAAGTTAATACCGATCAATGGTTTATACCAGGTGGGGGCTTAGAAACTGACGAAGCTCTGAAAGAGTGTTTAGTTCGAGAATTATCAGAAGAAACAGGTTGTATTGTAAAGCCAGAATATGAGTACTTAACAATTAACGAATATTATGATGAATGGCTTTTTGTAAGTCACTACTTTGTGTGTGAATGTGTGGGAGAAACAGAAAGAAAATTAACCGAAATGGAAATAAAAAATGGACTAGAGCCACGATGGATTAGCCTAAATGAAGCAGTAGAGATTTTTTCTAAATATCAGGATTATGATGTCAATGAAAACATAATGAAATATGGTGCTTGTTTAAGAGAGTACAAAGCTCTTTTAAGCTATATTGATAAATAAATTTTAATTTATAAGCAAAAATTATTTTACCGAGTTTTGCATTCTTATACTGTTTTCAACAAGCTTTATAAGGTTTAGCATAGAGCTAGAATATTTAGGATAGTTGTCAACAAGTATTTCTTGAGAAAGCTCAGGAATACTCTCTTTATGCTGTGTTGTACTTTCGTTAATCCACTTACCATTTGTAAGTGAAGTAACCTCAGCTTCTTTAATTGCTTGGTATGCAAGAGCATAGCTGTTGTAGGTTTCTTTTGGCAAAGAAAAAATCGCCTGTGGATTTTGAGAATTAGTTGTATATAAAATTCTAAAAATTTTATATATTGATGTCATAAGGTGGTCAGTAACAGCAGTATTTAGATTGTTGCTGTTAGAGGTTTCTATAATATCAAAAATAAGGCTTGTAGAATTGTGGATAAGCTTTTTATTAAGCTGTGCAAGTGCATTGCCATAGCCTACTGACAAGCTGTCTTTCGCTGAATTATCTTCTACAGTAAGTCTCGCACCGTTGCGTTCAGTAGTTCTGCCAAGCAGATAATCGCACGATACCTTATAGTAGTCAGCTGTTTTTACAACAAAGTCAAGTCCACATTCTCTTATGCCTTTTTCATAGTGTGACAGCAAAGCCTGAGAAATTCCCAAGTCAGTTGCAACACGCTTTTGGCTCAGCTTTTTTTCCTTTCTCAATAGTGTAATAATTCTAGAAAATTCTGTGTTCATTTTTACCTCTTATAAATGTAAATAATATGTTAATAAAATATACACATAGTATATTATAAAATTATACAAAAGTAAAGTTAAAACCATTCGTTAAAAAATCAAATTTTTAAGGAGAATACTATGAAATCTTACCAAATTCATTTTATAAGGCACGCATCTACAGTTGCCGATAATAAGGGTCAGTATATAGGAAGTACCGATGTGCCATTGTCACAGCAGGGAATAGAAGACCTTAAAAAGTATGACGAGCTTTATAAATACCCTGGTACACCTATAGTATACACAAGCCCACTTCTAAGATGTGTGCAAACCTGTAATGTTCTTTATCCACATATAAAGCCAACAGTAGTAAATGGATTAGCAGAGTGCTCTTTTGGTGATTGGGAGGGAAAAACAGCCGATATGCTTCAAACTGACCCTGCCTTTACTGCGTGGCTTGCAAATTCAAGAGATAACGCACCACCAAATGGAGAAAGTGGAGTAGCCTTTACAAAAAGAATCTGCAAAGCATTTGAGGGTATTGTAGAAAATCTTATGAACACAGGCGAAACAACAGCAGTTGTAGTAACACACGGTGGAGTTATTATGACGCTTATGTCAATTTATGGCTTGCCACAGGCAGAATCTTACCGTTGGCAGATGGATAACTGCTTTGGCTATTCAATAAGGATAACCCCCATGCTTTGGATGCGTGACAAGGTAGCCGAGGTTTACGACTATTGCCCTAAAGAGGAAAAAGACGACTAATACTATTTCTGTTCTAACAGGTAGACATCTTTTCGACATATTTTTCACCTGACTTCATAGCCTGTCCTCGCAAGGCGTCAGCCTTACTGTGGTATGCTATTCGTCAGATAAAAAAATCTGCTCGAAAATCTTATCCACTGTTTAGAACTGAAAGAGTATAATTGTAACCAACTTTACATTTACAAATAGCAAATTATGTTATAATAATACTAATTTATCAAAAGATAATAACGGAGGAAAATAATTATGAAAACTTATAAAATAGCTCTATTAAAAGGTGACGGAATAGGCCCAGAAATTGTTGACCAGGCTGTAAAGGTGCTTGATAAAACAGCTGAGAAATTCGGTTTTGCAGTAGAGTACGACCCAGCAGACATTGGTGGTATTGCTATTGATAATTACGGCGAGCCACTACCACAGATTACAATTGACAAGTGTAAGGCAGCAGATTCTGTTATGCTTGGTGCTGTTGGTGGTCCAAAGTGGGACACTCAGCCTGCTGGCAATCGTCCAGAATCAGGCTTGCTTAAAATAAGAGAGTCATTAGGACTATTTGCAAATCTTCGTCCAGCAGTAATTTTTGAGCCACTAAAGAGTGCTTCTCCAATTAAGGATGACATTATCGGTGACAACCTTGACATTATGATTGTTCGTGAGCTTACAGGTGGTATCTACTTTGGTACTAGAGGCAGAGTAGAAGAGAACGGTGTACAGGCTGCTTATGATACAGAGAAATACTCTGTAACAGAGGTAGAAAGAATAGCAAAGGTAGCCTTTGATATGGCTATGAAGAGAAATAAAAGACTTACAAGTGTAGATAAGGCAAATGTTCTTGAGTCATCTCGCTTGTGGAGAGAAACTGTAAACAGAATTGCTAAGGATTACCCAGAGGTAGAGGTAAATCATATGTATGTAGACAACTGTGCAATGCAGCTTGTTCGTAACCCTGGTCAGTTTGATGTTATTGTTACATCAAATATCTTTGGCGACATTCTATCAGATGAGGCTTCTATGATAAGTGGCTCAATCGGTATGCTTGCATCAGCTAGTTTAAGCTCAGGTAAAGCAGGTCTTTACGAGCCTATCCACGGCAGTGCACCAGATATTGCAGGACAGGATATTGCAAACCCACTTGCTACAATCCTTTCAGTTACTATGATGCTAAGATATTCACTTGACGAACCACAGGCAGCACAGGCTATAGAAGATGCTGTTGCAAAGGCTCTTGAAACACACCGTACACCAGATATTTATGAAGAGGGTACAACAAAGGTAAGCTGTTCACAAATGGGTGACTTTGTTTGCACATTAATCTAATAGAATAGAGTTGATTAATAAGTGATGAATAAATACGATATTCACAGCCATATTCTTCCAGAAATAGATGATGGTGCAGCAGATATTGATATTTCGTTGCTTCTTTTAGAGGCCTTGGAATATCAAGGCGTTACACATCTTGCTTTTACACCACATTTTTACACACAATACGAAGAGTTTGATAGAAGACTTGAAGAATTTTTAAATAAAAGAGAACATTCCTTTAAAAAGATAAAAAAGAATTACACAGGCGATATAAAATTCACACTAGGTGCAGAGGTTCATTTGTCACCAAATCTTTTGTTGATTGAAGACCCAAAGGTACTATGCTATAGGTCTACAAATTATATGCTTATAGAAATGCCTTATAATACTAAATTTCCAGAAGAAGAAATAGAAATATTGCTTGAGCTTATAAATAAACATAACATAACACCTATTCTTGCACATATCGAGCGTTATCCAGCCTTGATTAAAAATAAGGAATTAATCATAAGATTAAATAATATGGGTTGTATTATGCAAATAAACTTCGAATGTCTTACTAGAAGATTTATTAAGGGTAAGGTTCTAAAGCTTATTAAAGAAGGCTATGTTACTTTGCTTGGTTCAGATACTCACTCTACAACTCGTGGTTGTGATTTTGCTATAGGATTTGCAATGCTAGAAAAGCATTGTCCTAATAATATAATTGATAATATATCTAAAGCTTCAAAGGCGTTATTTACTGAATAATTATAAGGAGGAGAAAAAATGTTGAAAAAATTATCTTCACTAGGCTTAGCTATTTTTATGATGTTATCAGTAACTGCTTGTAATAATGGTGGTGGCGATAGCACTAATAATGCTTCATCGAATTCTACAGAAGCAACAGAAGTAGCTACAGAATCTGCAACAAAGGAATTTAAGGAATACGAGCCAGTTCGCTCTGATAAAACTGTAAATGATTATGGATTAGCTGACAATATAAGCGATGGTGCTATTCTTCATTGCTGGTGCTGGTCTTTTAATACAATTAAAGATAATATGAAAGAGATTGCAGACGCAGGCTTTTCTACAATTCAAACATCACCTATTAACCAGTGTAAAGTTGGTGAAGGCGGAGGAATGCAAATTCAGGATAAAGGCGATAGCATAAACAATGGTAAGTGGTATTATCACTATCAACCAACTGATTATGTTATTGGCAACTATCAGATGGGCACAGAAGAAGAGTTCAGAGCAATGTGCGAAGAGGCTGACAAATATGGTATAAAGGTTATAGTTGACGCTGTTGTAAACCATATGTCAGGCGATATGTCTGTTTTAAGTGAAAATGTTACAGGTTTAAATGACCCATTCCATACTCTTGGTGAGGTAGGGGACTATAGTGACAGAAAAGAAGTAACACAGGGCCAGCTTTTAGGCTTAACAGACCTTAACACACAAAACGAAGAAATTCAGCAGTATGTTCTTAATTTCCTAAAAGCTTGCGTAGATGCAGGTGCAGACGGATTTAGATACGACGCAACAAAGCATATCGAATTACCATCAGACGATGCTGAATTTGCAAGTGATTTCTGGAGTGTAATTCTTGACAATGGCTCAAAATTCCAGTATGGAGAGGTACTACAGGGTGGTGCTGACAAAATAGGGGAGTATGCAAAATATCTTAATGTAACAGCTTCAAAATATGGTGATATCTTAAGAAATGCAGTTATCAATGAAAATATTAATGCTGTTTTATTAAATGACTACTCTGTTAATGGTATGGATGCTGATAATCTTGTTACTTGGGTAGAATCACATGATAACTACTGTAACGATGGAAACTGGGAATACATGAACGAAACTCAGATTAAGCAAGCATGGGCTATACTATGCTCTCGTGCTGGTGGTACACCACTATTCTTTGACCGTCCAGCAGGTGCATCTACTGAAGACCAATGGGGAAATAACAAACTAGGTGTAACAGGTAGTGACTTCTATAAGGATAAAGAGGTTGTTGAAGTTAACAAGTTTAGAACAGCAATGATAGGCGAAGACGAAAAGCTAAGCAACCCTAATGATAACACATCTATCATTATGATAGAGCGTGGCGAAAAAGGTGCAGTTATAGTAAATATCTCAGCAGAAGATATTGAGCTTAGCGATATAGAAACAGCTCTGACTGACGCTACCTATAAGGATAAGGTAAACGGTAAAGACTTTACAGTAAAAGATGGTAAGCTAAGTGGTACTGTTAAGAAGGGTGCAGTTGTTGTACTTTATAACTAAGCAATAAAATAAATATAAAAGCTTACGTTACCAAGCCCATAGTGACTATATAAAAGGTCACTATGGGCTTGTTTTATATAAACATTAAAAACAAAAACTCCCCTAGTTATAAAACCAAGGGAGTTTAATTGTTGTAGAGTAATTATAAATTAAACCTCTGCAAACTCTGCTTCCATTTCTGGAAGCTCTTCTTTACCAGCTGAGATAAGTAGAGTAACGTTTGTTTCTGCGTTTGTTGACAAAGCGTTTAGCTTGCTTACAAATGCTTTTAGATCATCTTTATTGTCTGAGCAGATTTTGAATGTTGAATCTACAAAAATATCTGTAATATCATAATTACCTGCACAAATACCACTGATAAAGCCGAATAGAACATCGTAACCGGCAATTTGATATTGGTCAGTATCGATTAGTCTTGCCTTAGGTGTAACATCGTATGTAAGCTTTGCTCCTTTCTCGATAACTACTACATTGCCAGTTGACTTTGTAACAGCTTCGTTAGCCAAAGCGATAAGCTTCTTTGTTTTACCTGAACCTTTGCGACCGATTAGTAATGTTACCATAATTTTTTCCTCCTATATATCCACTAAAGTGGTTCTTTAAAATTTATAATGATTGTTATTAATGAATAACAATCATTAGTTAAGGCGAGCCTCTAAAGCTGCCTTTTCTGACTCGTAACCAGGCTTACCAAGCAAAGCGAACATATTCTTCTTGTAGCTTTCAACACCAGGCTGGTTAAATGGATTTACACCCAATAGATAACCACTGATTGCACAAGCCTTCTCGAAGAAATAGATTAGATAGCCAAGCTCAGCCTCTGTCATCTCCTCAACATCAAGAACAATATTAGGTACACCACCGTCATTATGAGCAAGAACAGTACCTTCGAATGCCTTTGTGTTTACAAAGTCCATTGTTTTGCCTGCCAAGAAGTTTAGACCATCAATATTGCCCTCGATTTCATCAAGAACAATCTCTCTCTTAGGCTTTTTAATGTTTACAACTGTTTCAAACATTGAGCGAGTACCCTCTTGGATAAACTGACCCATTGAGTGTAGGTCTGTAGAGAATACAACACCAGCAGGGAATAGACCCTTATTGTCTTTACCTTCACTCTCACCAAACAATTGCTTATACCACTCTGTCATCATTGTAAAAGCAGGTTCGTAGCTAACAAGAATTTCAATACTCTTACCTTTTCTGTTAAGAATATTTCTTGTAGCAGCGTACTTGTAGCAATCGTTAGTAGCAAGATCATCATTATCAAAATCGTCCTGAGCTTTTTTAGCACCAGCCATAAGAGCATCAATATCAGCACCTGATACAGCAATTGGTAGTAAACCTACAGCTGTAAGTACAGAGAAACGACCACCAACATCATCAGGTACTACAAATGTTTCGTAGCCCTCTTCGTCAGCAAGAGCCTTTAGTGTACCCTTTGCTTTATCTGTTGTACAGTAAATTCTTTCTTTAGCACCCTCTTTACCATACTTCTTTTCTAGCATTTCTCTAAATACTCTAAAAGCAATAGCAGGCTCTGTAGTTGTACCAGATTTTGAAATCATATTAATAGATACATCCTTGCCCTCGCAAATATCCATAATATCTGCTAGATATGATGAACTAATGCTGTTACCTACATAGTAGATGTCAGGTGTATCTTTAGATTTTGCGTTGTAATTCTGTGAGTGAATAAACTCAATAGCTGCTCTTGCACCAAGATAAGAACCACCAATACCGATAACTATAAATACATCTGTATCATTCTTAATCTTTTCTGCTGCAGCTTTAATGCGAGCAAACTCCTCTTTATCATAATCAGTAGGTAGTGTAAGCCAGCCGATAAAATCGTTACCCAAGCCTGTTCCATTATGAAGAGTATCGTGGGCAGCCTTTACCTGAGAAGCAATAGCTGTATACTCGTCATTACTTACAAAACCTGACAAATATTTGTCTGAAAAAGTTGTTGCCATATTATGTCCTCCTAAACTCTTGTAATAATCATTACAAGTATTGTGTATATATAATACAATATTTCTTGCTGTTTTTCAAGTTTGTAATGTAAATTTTCATAACTTTTTAATTATTTTCTTTATTTTTTACTTTATTTTGCAACATAAATAGACTGAATTTGAGTGAAGAAGCTTTAAATTTATATTTACAAATATTTTTAGTTAACTAAAACAGAAAGTTTTTAAGAACATTTTAATAAAAAACCTAAATAGCACTATTATATCAAAAAAAAATCTTCGCATATAGCGAAGACTTCTTCCGATGATTATAGAACTTAGTTCTATATAATTAGATAAAGAAAAAGGAGTAACTTAAATTCGACAAAATGTTAATTTAACTTACTTTTATATCTTAGCACAAATTGCGTAAAAGTCAATAGTATTTTAACTCATATTAGCATCTTTTCATACATTTTGTTGATGTTAACAAATTATTATAAAAAAAATATAACATCTACTAAAAATCAAATTAAATGAATTTTATTTAAGAATTTGGTGTGGTTTTGATGTTAGTTAAGGGGTTTTATGTACTTTTAAATTTTTTGTGTATTAATTATATTTTATATTCGTCGCT
>JAZSEI010000079.1:0-15107 GCA_045531635.1 Acutalibacteraceae bacterium | reverse complement strand
CATAGGTATTGCACTGCTATTTGTTGCTTTAATGTGCTTACTTGTACCTTATATTGTGCACTATTTTCGACTAGAAAATGGTGTACAAAAGCTATATACATATTATGACATACTTAAATAAAAATCGGGAGTATAACATTGAAGATATTATTTGTATGTACAGGTAATACCTGTAGAAGTCCTATGGCTGAGGGGATTTTTAAAGAAATTACAAAAGAACTTAAACCACAGCTGGATGTTGCAAGTGCTGGAATAATGGCATATAATGGTGATAGTGTGTCTGAAAACGCTGTTATCGCCTGTAAGGATTATAACGCAGATATTTCAGCACACAAAGCAAAGCAAATTACTATGGATGACGCTTTGACTACTGATTTATTTGTATGTATGACAAGCTCACATAGTAATGCACTTATAAATGCAGGTATTGACGGAAATAAAATATGTACACTTGATGTAAGTGACCCTTACGGTGGCAATATTGAAATTTATAGGGCTTGCTGTAAAGAGATATACGAAAAGCTTTTAACACTTAAAGAAAGCTTGAAAGGTTAATAGAATGAATTTTATTATAAGTAAAATGGATAAAGAAGCTGTAACCTATGTTGCAGAAATCGAAAAAAGTTGTTTTAGCAAGCCGTGGTCAATATCAGCCATAGAAGCCGAGCTTGAAAACCCAAATGCACATTTTTATATACTAGCAGTTGAAGAAGAAAACAATGTTAATAACAAAATTGTGGGTTATGGTGGTATGCATATTATCTTGGACGAGGCTTATATTGCAAATATTGCAGTATTGCCAGAATTTAGAAAAAACGGCTTTGGCAAGGCAATAACAACACAGCTTATAAATAATGCTTTAACACATAACTGCGAATTTATTTCGCTTGAGGTCAGACCTTCAAATACTAATGCTGTAAAAATGTACAGTATATTAGGCTTTAAAGAGATTGGCAAGCGTAAAAATTTTTACTCCTCACCTACCGAGGACGGTTTGATTATGACTAAATATCTAAAAACAAAGGATTGAGAAAATGAAGATTTTATCTATAGAAAGCTCTTGTGACGAAACTGCTGCTGCAGTTGTTGAAGATGGTAGAAACGTGCTTTCATCAGTTGTGGCTTCTCAGGTTGAGGAGCATAAGTTATATGGTGGTGTTGTACCAGAGATAGCCTCCAGACGACACGCAGAGGCTATTACAGGTGTAGTACAGCAGGCTTTAGATGAAGCTAATACTACCCTTGACGATATTGACGCTATTGCTGTTACCTATGCACCAGGTCTTATTGGTGCGTTGCTTGTTGGTGTTAACTTTGCAAAGGGTTTATCACTTTCTAAAAATATTCCACTTGTGCCAACACATCATCTTCGTTCTCATATAGCGTCTAATTATATTGCACATAAGGATTTAAAGCCACCATTTTTATGCTTGGTGGTAAGTGGTGGACACAGCCACATTATACAGGTAAATGATTATACAGACATGAAAATAATAGGCAGAACTCGTGACGACGCTGCTGGTGAAGCCTTTGACAAAGCTGCAAGAACAATGGGTATGCCATACCCTGGTGGTATTCACCTTGATAAAGTGGCAGAAAACGGTGACCCTAATGCATATACCCTACCATTCCCTAAGGTTGTGAACTCTCCTTATGATTTTAGTTTTTCAGGTTTAAAAACTGCTGTTATCAACCTTATACATAATGCGTCACAAAAGGGCGAGGAATTGCCTGTGGCTGACCTTTCGGCTTCATTCAGACAAGCTGTTGTAAACTGCTTAACAACTAATCTTATGAAGGCTGCAAAAGACACCAACAGCAAAACTATTGTAATAGCTGGTGGTGTATCTGCAAATTCATTATTAAGAAAAACGTTACAAGAGCTTTGTGACAAAAACGGCTACAATCTATATATGCCACCAAAAAGCCTATGTGGCGACAATGCCGCAATGGTTGGTGCACAGGGTTATTATGAATATCTTGCCGGAAATATAGCTGACCAATCACTTAATGCTTTTGCTACAAAATCTATTGAAGAAGGCTGATACTTGATATGGAATATATAAAAGCATATAGAGATGATTGTGATAAAATCTATGAACTTGTTCAAAATACTATTAAAGCCGTTTATCCAAAGTATTATCCAAAAGAGGTAGTTGACTTTTTCTGTGAACTACATAACAAGGATAATATTTTAAAGGATATAGAAAACGACTGTGTTGGTATTCTTATCGACAATGGTAATCTAATTGGAACAGGAAGCTACATAGAAAATCATATCACCAGAGTGTATGTTTCTGCTGAATATCAAAAGCAAGGCTATGGCAGTTATATAATAAATTGCCTTGAAAATGAGATTTCAAAAAGTTACAGCACAGTTTATCTTGATGCTTCATTACCTGCAAGCCATTTATATGAAACTCGAGGTTATAAAACCATTGAGCATAAAAAATGGGCTGTAAAAAATGGTGTTGTGCTTGTTTATGAGATTATGGAAAAATCTTTAAACACTATTACTACAGCAATTAATTACGACAGTAAAGTTTTTATATCAAAAGAAAATTCTAAAAACAGTGAGGGTAACATGGCTTAATGGTGATTTGTCTAGAGATTTTTCTATTCGTAAGGAAAAAGCGAATATTTGACAAGATGATAGTAATGAACATGATAACGGTCATATCGAATTTGATGATCTTTTTGACTTTTAATAATTTATGTATAATCAACTTCTTATAAGGGGTTATTACTATCCACCCCCTATCACAGTAAGTATCGAACGTTTGACAACAAATTGCCATCTTAAACAGCCACTCATAAGTGGCTGTTTTTTGTTTTATTTTTAGTATAAAAAGCACCCCAAAAAGGAGTGCTTATATATAAACGTCAACACAAGTACGCATAAGAAGCAACCCAAAATATTACTTCTGCCGAGGGATTTCTATGCGTGCTTGGGTTGACGCTTACACTATCGCTTGTTACTTTGACTTTTTTCGGGTTTACCCCAGCAATTGACTGACATAGAGCCATAAAGAAGACCTTGCCATCGTTGACGATGAGACAAGGTCTTCAAATTTACTATATCTTTGGTTTTTGGTATGATTCATCCAATTGCGAAAGGATAAAAGAATTTGCCCTGAAAAGGATAAATCAAATTTACTGAAATAATGAAATGTTCCGAGGCAAGCCCCATAGCGTAATCGTTTGCCCTTTTTAATTACGAATATATGTTAATAAAATAGTAGTTTTATAAGCATTATTTTCTTTAAATTCAAGGTTTGAAGCGAATTTTGGTAAAAAAAACACCTCTAGATGAAAAAATCATCTAGAGGTCTGTGTTAGTTTAGGGCAAGAAATTAGGGTAATTTGCTTTGCCCAAAAATATATTTATTATTCCCATTCGCAAAACAAAAACAGACCTTAACTGATTTTGTTTTAGCGTTTTGGTTCAATTTGATAACTTTTGTTTTAGATTACCCTAATTGCATAGGTTATCCTAACTTTTGCTATCATTTAGCTATCACGAAATGCTATCACCAGCTGAGCGTCCGTGTCAGTTTATTTATTATACCCGATTTTGCTTTGTTTTTCAATAGTTTGTTGCAAATTACTTGACCGTTCACAAAAGATATCCTTTATAGTTTGGAATTTGTTGAATTATTCCTCAAATCTACTGTATCCCCACCAATCTGGTATTAACTCTTTGAGTTTAATCGTTTTTTCAGTTTCAAGATCAAGAAGAATCTCTATATTTCCGCTATTCTTATCCAACTGCATCATATACTCACGACAAGCACCGCAAGGAGAACCAACACGACCATCAGGCATTACGGCTACAACTTTATCGATTTGGCTCTCACCATTTGTTATCATATTGGCAATGGCATTTCTTTCTGCACACATACCGAGTGTTGATGCAGTATCGATACAAACACCAACATAAATATTCCCTTGTTTCGTAAGAATAGCCGCAGCAACACCACCCGCATCTATAAATGGTGAAACCGTTCGGCTGTTTTGCACCTTAACCGCTGCATTATATAATTTGTTCCACATAATACTTACCTCGTCAAATTCAAGTTTCCTTTTATGATATTACTAATCATTTTTGGTTTTTTTATTTTTAATTTTGGGTAACTTTTGTGCAGCGAATTTTCCTGATGTTACTGCAACAGGTAATCCTCCGTTCATAGCTGTCCACTGACCTGCAAGAATAACATTAGAAAGCCCTTTCATTGTATTTTTCATAGTCAGAGCTTTATAGCCTTTTTGTTCATAAAAGCTCATATATGCACCCTTGTAAGCTCCGCACCATTTTGTAAAGGTGTATGGAGAATATGTACAGAGAAGCTTTAATCTGCCTTCAAGCTCAGGAAACTGATTTATAATACGTTTTTCGACATCCCCTGCTATACGTTTCTTTTCTGTATTATAACGTTCCCTGTCGGCGTATAAGCTTTTCCAGTATGCGTAATCCTCTTCGTCCTGCAAAAAGTTACACTGAATAACACGCTTATCACTTGGGAATAAGCTTTCGTCATAATCATACATTCTTGTTCCCATAAAGTCGCAAGTCTGCTTGCCCACTTTGAGCTTTTCGCAAGGGAAAATAGTTGCACCTTTTGGGGAACATGGCTCAGAACCTACCACACCGAAAGAAACGTGAAACCCCGAAGAAACACGGTAGCCTTTAGTTTCTGTATACAATGTTTTAAGGTTTTTGGGCATATATTCCTCGGGCAAGAGCTTTGAAAATGTCACCGATGTATCTGTAGCACAAATAACATAATCGCAAGGGATTTCACTTCCGTCAGCAAAAGAAACTGACTCTGCTTTTCCGTTAACTATATTAACCTTTTCGGCAGATTTGTTTGTGAAAATTTTTCCGCCAAGGTCATTATATCTTTTGATCATACGATTCACAAGGCCCACAGAACCACCCATAGGAATTGCGGCTGTAGAGCTTGTAAGGAAGGCATAGGATGTAACAAGCGTATAAGCCAAGAAACTGTCGCTGAAATATTTACCCATAATAGCTTTTACATAAGGGTTTTTGAACCTCTCTGCAAAATCTTTTACCGATTCCTGCCCGTACTCTTTCATAACCTTGCTCATATTTTTCATAGGCATAACAAATTTCATAAACTCGATGAAATTCATATCTGTTTGAGCTTTTTCAAATGGTACACGGACGCACTCGGCAAGCTTTACATTATCGAAAAACTTATTGATTTCGGCACTGTCTTCGGGAGCTATGCCCAGAAATTCTTTTCTGGCTTTTTCAATGTCACGCCAAAAATGAAGTTTAACGTCATCCATTTCAAGCATGTATATATAGTCCTCACGATAAAGTTTTACATTGTCATTAAGCACACCGACGTTGTTCCATATGCTATACAAATCATCCTGCTCCTGACATCCTGTAAGCCAATGTATGCAGTTATCTATATGATAGCCCTGTCTGTTCCAGCCTGTACATTCTCCGCCAACCATTGGATTTTTCTCGTATATTTCGGTTTCATAGCCCATTTGCTGAGCATAAATTCCTGCAGAAAGTCCCGAAACACCTCCGCCTATAATCACTACCTTCTTCATTTTGCACCTCTTATAATATCAATAAGCCAATCACTTTGGGGTATAGCACCGCTTTTTATGAGTTCAGGAGAAACTGCAAGCTGTTCCATTACGCCCTGAACACTGCTCCAGAAAGTAAAAGCCAAAGCCATCGGATTACCCTCTTTAAAATATCCGTACTTCTGCCCTGCCTCGATAACCTCGGCAGATTGCTGAATCTGATTTACAGAAAGTGCCATTTCTCTGATATACTCAGGTACTCCCTCACCTCGCCTTGCCTGTGACATAAGCACAAACATATAAAGCACCCAAGGTTCAGCCAATGCGTATTTGAAAAGCTCATCCAGAAAGCATTTAAAATAATCAAGGGGGTTCTCAAAATTCATTTCCTGAGGGAAATTGGTTCCCTCAACTCCCATTTTAACAAGCTCCGCATATAACTGTTCCTTTGATTCGAAATAATGAAACATAAGTCCCACGCTCATATTTGAAGCCTTTGCAATATCTCCGATTTTAGTTTCAGAATAGCCTTTCTTAACAAACAACTCCAACGCATTTGTTATTATTAACTGTCGACGTTTTGCCTTTTGCTCTTCTCTTGTCATAACGCACCTCATTGAATACAGGTTCATTGAATTCACATTCAGTATTATAACACATACTTCACAATTGTCAACAGAAAATAAATTTATTATGCAAATGACATATAAGCACTCAAAAAAACAGGCAATTATAAATAAAGGAAGCAAAATACAATAGCCGTGAAGCAGGATATGAACCCTACTTCACGGCTATTCTGTTTAGGCGTAAATCAGTTCTGTGTTTGTTATCTCACAAGCTATATTACGAATGTTATTCATCTTCTGCACCCACAATATTGTATTAGTTGCCTTAAGTTGTTCAGTTACATCTTCTTTTTCAGAAAGTTCTTTTACTAACTGCTGAAACATATCTTCTGCTCTTTCGTTTATGTCAGTCAGATATGAGCTTAGCTTACCACTTGTGAGCAAGTTATAGTAAATAACTTTATGGTGTTGTTTTAGATAACTTGCGTGTCGCATACCCCAAACACCTATGTCGGCTTCTTTTTCTTCGGTAGGTAATTCAAGGTCAGGCAAGTAATAATCACCCTGTAAAGTGTAGCTGATACCTGTTGTTTCGTCTGTAAAATGCTTTTTCATAATCTTGTCCTCCTGTAATTTATCTTGTGCGTGTATCACGCTTTTTATCTTTTGAATTTCGTGCTTGCTCTAAAAGATTATCAATGTGCTTGTCTCCAAAGACTTTCCGAAGAAGACGATAATCTTTGTTTTGCTCTTTGAGATTGGTGTTTTCACCGTGCAGTTTTTCGTTGTCTTTACTCAGATATTGGTTCTCACGGTAGAGGTTTTTGTTGGTCATATTTAAGCGATGGTAGCTATCCAACGCTTGATAATATAGAGCAAATACTGCTTCAATTACCTCTCTCAATTTCTTTATAAGAGGTTCTACAAATTTAGTTTTGTAACTCTTAGCTGACATCAATTTTGCTGGTTCCTGTAACTGATAATCAGATTCAGTATCAAGCTTTTTCGCAAGGTCATCGATAACATAATAGCCCTGAGTAAAGTTATCAATACGGTCTTGATACATTTCAAACTCATCTTTTTTCTCAGCGATTTCACTTTCAAGTTTCTCAAGCTCCGCTGTTCGCTCTTGCTTTTTGAAGTCGAGAACCGACAGATGTTTTTCGTGAGTACCTTTCTGTTCCCACTCGATTCCGTTAGTTTTCATAAAGAAAGCAAGTGCAGATTTTTCTGAGCTTACCCACTGACTCCACTCGGTATCTGACCTAGTCCCACCAGTAAAACCTTGTGCAGCTAATGCTTGTTTTAACGATACTCTTGTATCAAGTCCACGCTTACTGCCTGTTGTAAATGGGACAAAATCTATGTGCAAATGTGGGGTTGCTTCATCCATATGAAGGTGAGCTGAGAATACTTTCAGATACGGATTACGTTCTTCAAAGGTGTCAAAATAATTGTCTAATATCTTTTTTGCAAGCTCACCTTTCTCATCAAGTGAGCTCATATTATCCTTATCACCAATCTGCAATATGATTTCGTAGAAAGGTTTTTCTTGCTTGGAATTGCATATCTTTTCATAATAGTCATCTATCTTTCGGTCAGCTCTTTTCTGCCTATCGTTGTATCTTTTCAGAGCTTCACCGAACAAATCATCATAGACTTTTCGTATATCTTTATTGCAATAGCTTATGTTTAAGTGTGTACGATTGGCATCAACGTTTTCTGCTTTGAACTTGCGACTGTTGTGATTTACGGAGCCTTTTCCAACCATAACACTAATCGTTCTCTGCATATATCTACCTCCTATCTCTTAAATTAATGCTTCCTCGGTTCTGTTACTCTTGTCAAGAGTAACGCAAAAGCACTTTTGACAGCAAGCCATCAAAAATGTAACCTGCCAGCAGGTTTTGCGGCAAAGAGCTGCCTTTAAAAAGGCACTCTCTGCACTCTCCGCTAAACTTTAGCGTGTCGGTGGTGACGATAGTGTCGATGAATTTGACACCACCAAAAAGACCGTCACCATCGACACAATCGTCACACCCCAGCAAGATACAGACTTATCTTTCTGCCATCGTGACATCGTTTGTTTTCGTAATGGATACCATAGTCATTGAGCAGTCGCCCTGCGTTGACATTCAGCTTCATTGACAAGGTGTTTGCTTTCATATCTACACCAAGCACCTCGACCAACTCAGTAGGAGAACCACTCCATTCAGTATTGTTTTCATTAATGAACATAGACACAGTTTCAAGTATTGGTTCAGGCGGTTCTTTCCACAACTCGTTTTCTGTGCGTTCAAGCTCCCACAACAAACTTTCTGTGTTTCGAATAAGATATAACTTCTGGTCAGGTTGGTCTCTGCCAGCAACTTCAAGAATAGCATTGTTGCTTGTCCTCTTTTCTTTACGAAGAACAAAGCCTCCGTCTGCTGAGCCAAGCAATCCTGTTGTTCCTGAAATCATATCGAACTTATCATCAGCAGTTTGTTTTCTTGTGTGATGAACTATCAGAACACAGATACCATATCTGTCAGTGAACTTTTTAAGCTGAGTAATAATTTCATAATCACTTGCGTAGCTGTAATTGTCACCGCTACCCTCTCTGATTTTCTGTAAGGTGTCAATGATAATGAGCTTAGTATCTGGGTGCTCATTTATAAATCTTTGTAACTGGTCATCCAATCCATTACCAACTTTACCAGCCGTAACAGAGAAATACAGGTTTTCTACACTCTCTGCTCCAAACATACGATACATTCTTTCCTGCAATCTTCTGTAATCATCTTCGAGGGCAAGATATAAAACTGTACCCTTTTTAGTTTCATAACCCCAGATAGGTGTTCCTGTACTGATATGATACGCAAGCTGTGCCATCAGAAAACTTTTGCCAAGCTTCGGAGCACCTGCGAAAATGTATGTTCCCGGATACAGCAAGCCGTCAATAAGCGGTGGCTTGCTGTGATAAATACTGTCGTACAATTCTTTCATCGTGATTGTTTTTAAGTACGATGGGTCCATTGCTCTTCGCATTTCACGCTGAAATTCTTCAAAATCCTTGAAATCATCTGTATCATCGGTTATAATACTTGTAGTTACATTTTGAGGAGACTGCTCCGCATCTACGCCAATAGATGCACTCGGAGTAGTCTTTTCTTTTTTATCCGTCATTTGAGTCTCCTTTCAACCCATACAGTGTAACTGTTATTAACTCAATTAGCTGTAACAGTTCATCGTGTGTTTCAGTCAAGGTATCAATTCTTTTAAGTTCTGTAAGAACATTTGCAAGTTCATTTCTCAGAGCCTTATATACCCTTGGATTACCTTGAACAACGATATCCTGAGCCAAGCATCTGCGATAACAGTATTCTTGTTTAGTAAGTCCTGAGAGTGCTACAGCTTTGTTTATAAGCTCGTTTTCTTCGGCAGATACTTTGAAGCCTACTGTAATATTTCTCCATCTCTTGTGGCTATCTAAATTTTTAGCAGACATTTTATTCTTCTCCTTCCCAAATTTTATCAAGTGTGTTCACCATTTCAATCTGCTTTGATGGGAACAGATGTGCATAGCGGTAGGTTATATCTACACTTTCATGTCCAACACGATCTGCTATTGCCAAAGGCTGAAAACCTTTATCAATTAAAAGCGACACGTGTGAATGTCGAAGGTCGTGAATACGGATACGCTTAACACCAGCTTTGTCTGAGCCTCTATCCATTTCGTGATGAAGATAACTTTTTGTTACAGGAAATATACGGTCATTTTCACCTGCGTGATAAAACATACTGATATATTCCTGAATTTCTTCACACAAGAACTTAGGCATTTTAATAGTGCGGTTGCTTTTAGGTGTTTTGGGTGATGTTATAATATCCTCACCGTGTAAACGCTGATAAGACTTACTTATTGTTACAGTTCTCTTTTTCAAGTCAAAATCAGCAGGTGTAAGGGCAAGTAACTCACCAACACGGATACCGCACCAATAAAGCATTTGAAAAGCATAATAAGAAAGCGGTTTATCCATCATTTCGTTTGCAAACTTTGTATATTCTTCGGTAGTCCAAAACAGCATTTCTTTATATTCAGCCTTACCCATATTACCCACTGTTGCCGCAGGGTTGGTTTTCAAACCATAAAACTTAACTGCGTGATTGAAAAGGGCACTTAGCTGATTGTGTATTGTTTTAAGATAAGTCTGCGATAATTTCTTTCCACCTTTGCTTGTGATATTACGCATTTCATTTTGCCAAGCAATAATGTCTTTAGATGCAATATCACAAATACGTCGCTTCTCAAAATAAGGCAAAATCTTATCGTTGATGATATGTTCTTTTGTAAGCCAAGTGTTTTCTTTCAAACTTGGTCTTATATCCTTTTCGTATAGTTCAACGAATGTTTTAAAATTCATTGTCACATCAGTTCTTTTTTGCATTAAGAACTCTCGTTCCCATTCAAGAGCTTCATGCTTAGTGGCAAAACCTCGCTTGAATTTCTGACGTTTTTCTCCACGCCAATCAACATAACGAAACTGTACAAACCAAGTGCCGTTTTCTTTGTTTTTAAAAGCCGCCAATTAAATCACTCCATTTCTTTGTTTTCTCTTGTTGAATAAAAATTGTCATAAAAATACTTGCGGTCAATTCTGCCTTTCATAGTTACGCATCCTGTTTTCTTCAATTCCTTATTAAATCTTCTGATGATTTTATAAGCATAAGAATTTGAAACACCCATAACTTCTGCTACTTCATCGACTCTCATAAATAAATCAGACATACTAAAACTCTCCTTTCTTTGTTATTTTTAGTGTTCATTGCCGTTCTACCTAAATGTCGTTCCTGCCCCTATTCGGGAGCGTTTGCTCGCTCGCTTGCGTTTGCAAGGTCTTGGCGAAGTATCCCATTCAGACGGTCATTCAATTTTTCGCATACACCTTAACGGTATTTGCTTAAGTTTAATTATATTAAACATATTCCGTTATGTCAAGTGGTTTCGAAGAAAATATTAACATTTTTGTTTAAGTTATCTTGACATAACTTAACTTATTATGCTATACTCGTTTTATAATTACGAGAGGAGTAGTATTATGGCTATCGGTGAAAGAATTCGATTTTTTAGAAATTTAAAGGGTATGACTCAAAAATATCTTGGTATTCAGGTCGGCTTTCCTGAAAAAACAGCAGATATTCGTATGGCTCAATATGAGTCAGGTTCAAGAACTCCTAAAGCTGATTTGACAAACAACCTTGCGAAGGTCTTTGAAGTATCTACAAGTGCTTTAAATGTTCCTGATATTGATAGTTACAACGGACTGATGCACACACTATTCACCATAGAAGATTTATATGGTCTTAAAATCACCGATAAAGATGGTGAGATTTGTTTACATTTAGACAAAGGTATGGGTATCAATTACCTTACTATGTTTGATATGTTTTCTGCTTGGAAAGAGCAATCAGAAAAACTAAAGAATGGTGAAATCACAAAAGAAGAATACGATAATTGGCGTTATAATTATCCAGAAGGAGTTATTTTTAATTCTCGCAAGGAGGGATAAAAATGCCTGTAGTAAATGTAAATTTATTGGTTGATGACAAAACATATGCTGGCGTTAAAGCTGGAGTTTTAGAACTCTGTGGGATGGCAAAGAATGTTGATAACAAAAGAGTTGCTAAACACATCCCTGCCGTTACAGATGCCGCCAAAGAAGGTGCGGCTAAAGCAATCGATTTTATTCGAATACATAAAAAAGGAGCAATTATTGTTGGTGGCTTTCTCATAGTTGGCGGTGCTGTTGCTGGTACCGTAGGTTATATTGCTACCCGGGATAGAAGAAAACGAGAAAAACAATTTGCTAAAAATCTACAAATCTATTTAGATTCGGCAAAAGATGGCAAATTGACTGTTGAGATTTTAGATGAATTAATCAACTCACTTGATGCACTTTCTAACGATAATCCTTCAAAGGCAGTAAACTTAAAAATCTCGCCTTCTCAATTCAGTGATTTGATACATAGTATCTTTGATTACACCGTTCGTTTGGCTGAAGCAAATAACATAAGTCCTGCCCTTATCAGCAAACCTAAGATTTTAAGAAAGAAAAACTATTCTGATTTGCAATACTACTTAAATATGCAAAAGACCATTTTTGAACAAGCCGCTTAAAAAGCATAGAAAAAAGGCATTACCGACTGCTAAAGTCAGTAATGCCTTTACTGTATTTAAGATAATCTATTCGCAAACCACTTGGACTCTTTGGAATAAAGAGGTCTGATAGTCTGCTATCATTTTGCTATCAAATTGTGTTTTGAAATTCTTAAAACCCGCATAAACACTGGGTTTTTAATGACTTCAAATGTTCCGAGGCAAGCCCCATAGCGTAATCGTTTGCCCTTTTTAATTACGAATATATGTTAATAAAATGATAGTTTTATAAGCATTATTTTCTTTAAATTCAAGGTTTGAAGCGAATTTTGATAAAAAAAAGACCTCTAGATGAATAAATCATCTAAAGGTCTGTGTTAGTTTAGGGCAAGAAATTGGGGTGATTAGCTTTGCCCAAAAATATCAAAATTATTCCCACTCAATAGTAGCTGGGGCTTTAGGGCTTAGGTCGTATAGAACACGGCAAACACCTGGTACCTCTGCAAGGATACGGTCAGTGATTTTCTTTAGTACGTTCCAGTCGATTTCAGGTACTGTTGCTGTCATTGCGTCTACAGTGTTTACAGCACGGATAATTACAGGCCAGTCGAATACTCTTTTGCCATCACGAACACCTGTTGAACGGAAATCAGGTACTACTGTAAAGAACTGCCATACCTGTGATGTTAAGCCTGCGTTATCGAACTCTTCACGAAGAATAGCGTCTGACTCTCTTAGTGCCTCAAGACGGTCTCTTGTGATTGTACCTGTGCAACGAACACCTAAACCTGGGCCTGGGAATGGCTGACGGTGTACCATTGTATCTGGCAAGCCTAGTGCTGTACCTACTACTCTAACCTCGTCTTTATATAATAGCTTAACTGGCTCTACAAGCTCAAACTGTAGATCCTCTGGTAGACCACCTACATTATGGTGAGCCTTTACACCATCACTCTCGATAATATCTGGGTAAATTGTACCCTGTGCCAAAAAGTCAACATCGTCTACCTTGCGTGCTTCTTCCTCGAATACACGAATAAACTCGCCACCTATTATCTTACGCTTTGTTTCAGGGTCTTCAACATCAGCAAGCTTATCAAGGAAACGATCTGTTGCATCTACATATACCAAATTTGCATCAAGCTGGTTACGGAAAACCTCTACAACCTCTTCGCTTTCGCCCTTTCTCATTAAGCCGTGGTTAACATGAACACAAACCAACTGCTTTCCTATTGCTTTAATAAGTAGTGCTGCTACTACAGAGCTATCTACACCACCACTAAGTGCAAGTAGAACCTTTTTGTCGCCTACCTGTGCTCTTACAGCAGCTACCTGCTCATCAATAAATTTGTCAGCTAATTCCTTTGTTGTTATGCGAAGCATATCATCAGGTCTTTTGTTTTGATCCATTGTTATTACCTCCTAGATTATAAATGGCTTAGCGTATAAATGCAAATCAATTACATTTTAAATAAATAACACCAAGTTAATAGAAATATTATAACACACGATTTTTGTTAATTCAATTAGATTTATACAGTTTATTAGCAAAATCTACATTTATACTAATCTATATTTATACACACTAAATCTTGTATGCACAATTTATATTTGATGATAATTAGTTTTAATTAAAGAATACTCTTGTATAGCTCTAAAGCAGATTCTTTATGAAGATATGCAGGAGCAATATCAAATACTGTTTTACAACCTGCTACACCCTCTTGGTTTAGTCTGTAGGCTGCTCTTGCATAAGCTACAAGTATGCTTGAGGTGAATTCTGGGTTAGAGTCAAGCTGTAGTCTGTACTCTACAATATGCTTATTCTCGTTGTTAAAGCCTGTTGTACCACTACGGAATACCATACCACCATGTGGAATACCCTTATGGTCCTTCATAAGCTCTTCTTCACTGATAAAGTGAACAATTGTATCGTAATCTGCAAAGTAGTTTGGCATTGTTACAATTGCGTTTTCAATCTCTGCAAGATTTGCGTTTTCTTCTGCAACTACAAAGCACTCTCTTTTATGCTTTTGTCTTGTTGTAAGCTCTGGATTTTCACCATTTCTTACACTTTCAAGAGCCTCTGCAACTGGGATTGTGTACTGTCTGGCATCCTTAACACCTGCAATTCTACGAATAGCGTCTGAATGACCTTGACTTACACCCTTACCCCAGAATGTATAATCCTTACCACAAGGAAGAATAGCTTGACCAAGAAGACGGTTAAGTGAGAACATACCAGGGTCCCAACCTACTGATATAACACTTACCTTTTCGCCTGACTTACTTGCCTTATCAACATTTGCAAAATGCTCTGGTATTTTTGCATGAGTGTCAAAGCTGTCTACAACATTAAAATATTGTGCCATTTCAGGTGTTTGTGTTGGTAGGTCGTTAGCACTGCCACCACAAAGTATCATAACATCTATTTTATCTTTAAACTCAAGCACCTTACTTATATGATATACAGGAATATCTGTATGTGTTTTTATTGTTGATGGGTCACGGCGTGTAAATAGTGCAACCAACTCCATATCGTCAGATTTGCTTATAGCACTTTCTACTCCTCTGCCAAGGTTACCATAGCCTGAAATCGCTACTTTGATTTTCATAATAATTCACTCATTTCATAATTAAATTTTTAAAAGCTGTTCATTTTATCTATTTACAATAAAAAAAACAATATACTAATTTTATCACATTTTTCTACTTCCGTAAATAAATTTATAATGTATTATACAATTTATCTATTCGATTTTCAAGTTCTTTATTCAAAAAAACTGATATATTTTTAGAGAGGTATTTTTTTATAATTTAAAAAATAATAT
>JAZSEI010000029.1:0-2578 GCA_045531635.1 Acutalibacteraceae bacterium | reverse complement strand
AAGGGTCAGACAGTTACTTTTGAAAAGCCTGATGAGATAGAAAGTTCAGGCACACCTGACCAAACAGAAAGCACAGGAACACCTGACCAAATAGACAGCACAGGTAAGCCTGACACAACAGAAAGCACACCATATACAGGCTCAAAAGTACCTTATGTACTAATTAGCCTATTTATTTCTTCTGCTGGTGTAATTATGCTTAGCAGAAAAAGAGAAAACAATTAAACAAATTAAAAGCCAAGTAGCAACTAGACGATTATGAAAGGATTTGACGATTATGAAAAAAGCTACAAAAATTGCAATAACATACGAAAAGGGTGGTTGTGGAAAAACAACCACAGCAGTAAATCTCTCGGCTATACTAGCCGAGAGAGGTTACAAAGTCTTGCTTATTGACCTCGATAAGCAAGCATACGCAACCAGTTATTATAACTGTTACGACGAAGAAACACAGCCTTGTATTTACGAAGTAATGCAAGGCTCATCACCTTGCAAACAAGCAATCATTGAAACAGGCTTTGAAAACCTCTTTATTTTGCCTTCTTGCAGAAGATTTTCAGGTATTGAAACTTATCTAATGATGAAAACAAAAAGACAAGAGTACACCTTAAAAACGGTTTTAGAGCCTATTGAGAATGATTTTGATTATATAATTATGGACTGCCCACCATCGGGCGAAAGAATAAAAGAAAACGCTTTAACTGCAACAGACTATATTATATTGCCTATTATTCCTGATGATTTTGCAGTAGCTGGTCTATGTCAGATAGCACAGGAAGTTGTAGAAATAAAGCGATTTACAAATCCTCATATCGAAGTATTAGGAGTGCTTATTACTCAATATGAGCGTAATAAGAACAAGATGGCATATACAAATGCTTTCAAAAACCAAGATATGCTCCCTTGCTTTGATACTGTGATTCGTAAGAACACAGCATTATCAGAAGCAATAAATCATCACAAGCCAATCAATAAATATCGTAAGAGCAGTAATGGCTGTATCGACTATAAAGCGTTTGCAGATGAAGTACTAGCAACAATAGGTGGTGCAAAATAATGGCAATTAATCTTGATAATATTAGTGCTGCTTTCGGAAAAGTTAAGGCAGTAGCTAACAATATTTCAATCATTTCTCACAGTGAAAATGTCGCATTAGAAAACATTGTCCCATCAGACTATAACCCATACAATGAGTATGATACGCAGAACGATAATGAAGCAGTTAGACAGCTTGCTGACAGCATTGCTGTTCAAGGCTTAATTGAGCCTATTGTCTTAAATAAAGTATCTAATGACAAATACATTATCTTATCAGGTGAACGCAGATATAAAGCAATAAAGCTCTTAAACTGGAAGTCTGTTACTGCACAGGTTTATGATAATCTTGATACCACAACTGCTAACTTAATCTTACACACCTCTAACCTTGAGGTCAGAGATTATACATCAGGTCAGAAATTAATCTTTTATAAAGAGGTAAGAAAACTGCTTGAGGATATGAAATCAAAAGGTCAGCTTACTGGTGGTATGCAAAAGGCTCTAGCTAATATGCTACACATCAATGAAAGACAAGTACGCAAGTATGAGCGTATCTGCAACGAGCTGTCAGAGGACGAACAAGAGGATATTATAAACAATAAGGTTAGTATTAATGATGGCTACAAAGTTGCCCAAGAACGCAAGACGGAGGGTGAGTTAAATAGCAAACAACAGCCTGAAATGGTTACTTCTGAAACATTTTCTCCAAGCAAAAATAAAGAAGACGATCTTGAGTACGAACCAATACCACAACCAAAGCTAAGCAGTAAAACAGAAGAAATATCTAGCACCCTTGATAACAGATTTATTGAGGATATGCAAGACAACGCTTCAGAAGATGTGCTTGATTATGTATTCAGAGTTTACGGAAAAGACAAACTACTGAATTTCTATAAAACCTTTATTCCAACAGAAAACGAAGCAACAGATTATCTATTATCGCACTTTGGTTTAGGACTAACAGCAGTTGTAACACTTGACACCATCAAGAAAAGCATTTCGATTAATGATGATACTTATCAGCTAAGCTATATTGATATTTTAATAAGACGATACATTCGAGAGGAGCAATAACAATGGAGATAACAAAAATAAATGTAAGACCACTACCACAGCGTTTAGAAAGACTTTGTGGAACAGCAAGCATTACGCTGGATAATATGATGGCAATTAATGATATAAAAATCCTTTACATCGAAAAGGACAGCCGATATTTTATAGAGTTCCCTAATAATTACAAAGCGAAAAAAGCAAGACGAGAAATTATAGCACCACTTACTAAAGAAGCTAGAGAATATATAGAAAACGAAGTCTTAAAGGAGTTTTTTATTCAGGATAAAATACAGAATGGCAGATTGTATGTAGTATAGTAGGCAAGAAAAAAGAAGCAGAGCATAAGTGTTCTGCTTCTTTTGTTTGAAAGGAATGACACAGAGATGTCAAAAGAAGAATTAATAAAAGATGAGATTTATTGCAGTTGTTGGGATAACATCAAATCAAATGTACGCACAAACATATATGTACCTAAAGATGAATTACA
>JAZSEI010000062.1:0-9447 GCA_045531635.1 Acutalibacteraceae bacterium | reverse complement strand
AAAGGTACAATCTCTACCTTCTTAACAACAGCGTCACGGTCGTTAATCTCTTCAACAAAGTGTGTAGGAATACCCTTCTCCTCTAGCATCTGGCATAGGTAATTAGACATTTTGTTGTTTACTACACCCTTACCAACAATTGTGCCCTTCTTAAGGCCGTTAAAAGCTGTTGCATCGTCCTTATATGATACAATGCAATAATCAGGGTTATCTGTAGCAAATACCTTTTTAGCTTTACCCTCGTATAGTTGTTCTGTTCTTTCCATTTTCTAATCCTCCTTGACAGCAGTCAAAAAATAAATACAAATACAGATTATATTATAAACTAATCATTAGCAATTGGCAATACCTAAAGGTGATTTTTAAGCTTTTTTGTTGAATAAAAGCACACAAAATGCCATAAAGAATAGCGATTAAAATAAATTATCTGCAATATTGCAAAAAATGTTTGTTTAAGTTAAAATATTTACACAATTCTTTATAGGTTTAAGGAGGACTAAAAAATGAAATTCATAAGAGAAAAGGGAACAGGTGTTATGATATGCGTAATAATCGCTGGTATCTCTACCTTTTTAGCTACACTTAGTGTTGCCGGCTTTTCATTTGAGGTTATTGGTGCACCAGTATTTGCTATTGTTTTTGGTATGCTTGTAACAGCAATATTTCCAAAGCTTGCTTCTAAAAGTAATATAAAGCAAGGTATAACCTTTACATCTAAAAAAGTATTACAGTGGGCAGTAATTATTTTAGGTTTTACGCTTAATATCAAAACTGTATTATCAGTGGGTGGTAGAAGCTTACCTATTATTATTTCTACAATAGCAACCTCGTTGATTATTGCTGCTGTGATGTGCAAGCTTTTAAAGGTAGATAAAAAGGTTGCAACATTAATTGGCGTAGGCTCATCTATATGTGGTGGTTCTGCTGTTGCTGCTACTGCACCTGTAATTGAGGCTGATGACGAAGAAATTGCACAATCAATTTCTGTAATATTTTTATTTAATGTAATTGCAGCATTGATTTTTCCAACACTGGGCAATGCAATAGGATTAACTAACGAGGGTTTTGCACTTTTTTCTGGTACAGCAATTAACGACACATCTTCGGTGACTGCTGCTGCATCTGCCTGGGATAGCATGAAGGTTACAAACGGCTTAGTGCTAGCACAGGCTACAACAGTAAAGCTTACACGTACACTTGCAATAATACCGATAACCTTAGTATTAGCCTTTGTAAGAACAGCAAAGGCTAAAAAACAAGGAGAAAAAGGAACTACAATTTCTATGAGAAAAATCTTTCCATGGTTTATTATTTATTTTGTAGTAGCATCTATAATAACAACATTAATTACTAGCTTGCCTTTAGGTGGTTTCGCAGAGCTTTATAGTGGTTATTTTATACAGTCTGCAAAATGGTTTGCAAAATTCTTTATTACAATGGCAATGTGTGCTATTGGTTTAAATACAAATATTATAACTCTTATCAAAAAGGGTGGTAAACCAATAGTGATGGGCTTTAGCTGTTGGGTAATGATTACATTGGTTAGTCTTGCTATGCAAAAGGTAATTGGGTATTGGTAAAAAATTTTATGGGTCTGTCTCACCAGCAAGTAAGACAGACCCATTTTTCGTTTTTAATTTGTTAATTGTTATACAAGAGTATGTAAAAAGTATGTAAAAACTATTAGGAGGCGAGCCTGCTAATAGTTTTTCTTTTTTTGACTATAAATGGCAGTAACGAAGTGGTGAAATTCCCTGTGAACTTGGTAATAGGAACTGTTAGCTAAAGTAAGTTCGTTAATTTTGAAGTACAGTATGAAGCAATTTTAAGAGATACTCTTGGTCAGAACAACAGAAATCACATATTAGGTAGTGTATCACTATTGTTGTTGCTGGTGTTGCTATTATCTTGACCTGTAATTGCATCTCCTAAATCAGCAACTCCTTCGTCGATTGCATCACCAACTCTGCCTGCAAGCCCCTGCTGTGTGCTATCATCTGTATTTTGCTCTGTGTATGGTATAGTATCATTATTATCGTCACCAGCCATACTGTTTGTATTATTATCTGTATTATTGCTGTTATTATTATTTGTATTGTTATTTGTACTATCTGTTCTATTCTCTGTGCGATCTTCTGTAGATTTTTCGCTGATATTAGGTTTATTGTCAATCATAGTGCCATTTTCACCATTGCCTATTTTACCACGCTCTCCACAACCAGTCATTAATAAAGATAAAATAATTGTTGCTGCCAATATACAAAATATTCTTTTCATTTTATACTTCTCCTAAATATATTGATTTGCCTATGTGGCATATTTATATATTTACCAAAAGAAGAAAATTAATTCATATAGAAGAAGAAAGCTCTTTTTTTAATTTATTTATAATCTTTTTTTCTAATCTCGATATGTATGATTGTGAAATCCCTAGCATTAAGGCTACTTCTTTTTGAGTATGTTCCTTTTGCCCCATAAGGCCAAAACGCAACATTGTTATTTGTTTTGCACGAGGTTCAAGCTTATTTACAGCGTCCAATAGAACCTTGCACTCTGCTTCTTGTTCGACATTTTTGTTAACAATGTCGTTTTCACTACCTAAAACATCACTAAGCAAAAGCTCGTTACCGTCCCAATCAATATTAAGTGGCTCGTCGATTGAAATTTCGTTCTTTAATTGAGTGCTTTTTCTTAGGTACATAAGAATTTCATTTTCTATACATCGTGAAGCATAGGTAGCTAGCTTAATATTTCTCTGTGGACAAAATGTGTTTACTGCTTTGATAAGTCCTATTGTACCAATAGAAATTAAATCCTCTACACCTGCTCCTGTTGCTTCAAATTTTTTTGCTATATACACAACTAAACGCAAATTATGTGTGATTAACAGCTCTCGTGCAGAGTCATCACCGTTTCTTATTTTATTCATTATTATCTCTTCATCTGTTTTTTTTAATGGTGGGGGAAGAGTTTGAGGGCCATTAATATAAAATATATTATCGTATCCTAAAAGTTTTTTCTTTAATTTTAGAAATAAGATTGTTAATTTTGAAAAAATCATAATATAATCATTCCTTTACAAATTCAATAATTTCAGGGTTAACCATAGCTTTAATTTCACCACATAATATATCATTTTTGCAAACAGCTACATAAATTTTTTGAGGGCATATTCTATCATTTATGTAGGCTTCAACAGGAGAAAAAGCAGGTAACAGTCCTTTTGCTCCAATAGCGTTAAAGGGTATTACTCGGTAATTGTCCATTATAGAGTAGTTAGCGTTATTATTGTCTAATATTTTACTAAAATTGCAGTCGATTATATTTTTGATTGCATTTTCATTAACCACTATAACAGGACAGTTACTAAAAGGTTCACATAAAGTGTTACCTGTATCTACTTTTCCGTAAAATTCACAGTAGCTATTATTGTGAATAAGCTTTATTTTGCATACTTCGATATTACTTGAACTTTTGTTGATAATCCTATCATATATTCGAATAATGATATACGACAAAAGTGTTGTAGCTATCATAATGGTAGGTGATATGTTTAAATAAATTATCGAATTGTTTATCACTAACCCTTTTGGTGTAAATATGAACCAAACAAATAGCATTAGGCCACAAAACAAAAAACTTATTAAATAGAATAACATTATATTTTTTAGCAAAGCTTTAAATCCGTAACATCCGAATGTAAGTATTATGATTATGGTAGAAATTGTTATTTTTGTTAAGCTACTAAAAATAAATCCCATACTTGGTATAAAAATAATTAACGAAAACAAAGCTCCAATAAAACTTCCAGTTAGCAATCTACTTTGCTTGGTATCAATTTTTCTGTATTTAGCTACAGCGAGTAAAATGAAATAATTAACTATAAAATTAACTGTAATAAGAATATCAATGTATATTGTTCTGGTTATAAATAGCACCTCCAATCTAAAAAAGATAAAAACTATATCGTTATCCGATATAGTTTTTATTAAAACAAGTGAACGGAGCTTCTTGAATAATCGGCTGTCGATATACTGTTATTATCTCATACTGTTTAAGCGAAACTTGTCAAATATAAACTTAACAAACTTTTTTATGAGTAGATGTTTTTATAAGAAACAATCTCTGATAATTAATATGATACACCTATGAAAACTATACTTTTGATTTTATTTATTTTGTTTTAAACACGGATTTTTGTGTAGGACTTGCAAAAACTGTCGAGAAAAATCATAAAAGTTAATATATGATTTTAAGGGGTTATAAATATGTTTTTTGAAATGCTTAACGGTATGTATATGTTTTTTGTTTTGCATCTTACACAATCAAACACTTATCCAAAGCCTTTATCAGCAGAAGATGAAAAGTATTACTTGGAAAAGGTTGCATCTGGTGATATAGAGTCAAGGAATGTGTTAGTAGAGCATAATTTAAGATTGGTTGCACACATTGTTAAAAAATATTATTCCAACACTAATAATTATGATGATTTGATTTCTGTTGGTATAATCGGTCTTATTAAAGCTATCAACACTTTTGATTTTACTAAAGCTCAAAGGTTGAGTTGTTATGCATCTACTTGTATCCAGAATGAAATTCTTATGATGTTTCGAAATAACAAGCGTACTCAACAAGAAATCTCTTTGAATGAATCGGTTGACTCTGATAAAGATGGAAATAATTTAGTGCTTATGGATGTAATTGCAATTAATGACGATATAGTTGAACAACTTGATATAAAAATGAAAAGCGAAAAGCTCACGAAATATATAGATGAAGTTTTGGATGAAAGAGAAAAGCTTGTTATAATGTTACGATACGGTTTAGGTGATAATGATGAGAAAACACAACGAGAGATAGCAAAGATACTTAATATTTCTCGCTCGTATGTGTCGCGAATTGAGACTAAAGCACTTAAAAAGCTGAGAAAAAGATTTGAAAAAGCTTGAATGAGTTGTTAGTACACATAAAACTGTTTTGCATAAACATACAATCGATATACCTACAACCACGTAAACGTATATCGATTGCATAAATACAACTTATAACATCTTTATTTTGTTTAGCGTGATAATAAATGCAACCTCTTATAAAGTTCTTTTGTACTAAAAAACAGTGTTTTAAATAGAAAAAACAGCTGTATATTGAATTGAATCAGTTATGTGTAGTAATAATTTTTAAAAAAATACAAAAATTTTCAAAATTCTATTTATTTTTTATTTATTATGTGCTATAATATGTGCATCAAAGGAGTTAATCACCTTTGATAATCAGAAACACGGAGGTACAATTTATGAAGATTACTTATATTGCAAGGAATGTTAACCTTAAAGATAACTTTAAAGAAAGAGTAGAGAAAAAATTAAGCAAGTTCGAAAGAATATTTACTGAAAATGCATCAGTAAATGTTACAGTTACTTTACAGAAAAACAGCCAAACAGTAGAGCTTACTATAAGAGATAACGGTATGCTTTATCGTGCTGAGAATACCTGTGAAGAAATGAACGATGCTGTTGATAGAGTAGTTGATATTATAGGAGGTTTAATTCGTAAGAATAAAACAAGACTTGAAAAGAAGCATAAAACAGGTGCTGATTTTGATACATTCTTAGCAGATTATCAATTTACATATAACGATATAGATGATGACGAGGAAGAAACTTTTGAGATTGCAAGAACAAAAACAATCCCAGTAAAGCCAATGTCAGTAGAAGAGGCTATTCTTCAGATGAATCTACTAAATCATCAGTTCTATATGTTCCAAGATGCCGATACAAATGATATTTCTCTTGTTTACAAGAGAAAAGACGGCAAATATGGATTACTTGTACCAGGTGACGAAACAGAAGATTAATTTTAAAATTTTTAAATATACTGATTTTTAAATACTGATTTTTAACGCATAATTTTACGGCAACCATTAGCTAAATGCTTTTGGTTGTCGTTTTTTTATTCCTAAAATACTATCCATATATAGCTTACACAAGTTGTTTTTGCTTGAAAAAAATAATTGCACAAGGTATAATTGTATGCAGTTGTTAATAAAAATATAATTAAAGCCAATTATAGGAGACTATACTTATGAAAATTAAAATGATTGCACCTTGTTTGTTAGGTGTAGAAGGAATTGTAGCACAAGAGCTTAAGCGTATGGGAGCAGAGGATGTTATGCCTGAGAATGGCAGAGTTTGCTTTAATGGTGATTTTAATATACTTGCAAGAGCTAACATTTGCTCACGCTATAGCGAAAGAATATTAATAGAAATGGGAAGATTTACTGCAAAAACCTTTGAAGAGCTTTTTCAAGGTGTAAAATCATTACCTTGGGAGCAATGGATTGGCAAAAAAGATAAATTCCCAGTTAAGGGTAGAAGCCTTAATTCTCAGCTTAGCAGTGTTCCGTCTTGTCAAAAAATAATTAAAAAAGCTATAGTAGAAAGGTTAAAATCTAAATATAAGGTACAGTGGCTTGAAGAAACCGAAGAATTTTATCAAGTTCAGTTTTTGATAATGAAAAATAATGTTAGCATTATGATAGATACATCTGGCAATGGCTTGCATAAGCGTGGTTATCGTCAGATTTCTACAGAGGCACCTATTAAAGAAACCTTAGCAGCTACAATGGCAGACCTTGCAAGGGTACACAGCAACCACATAGTTGTTGACCCTTTTAGTGGTTCGGGTACAATACTGATTGAATCAGCTTTAAAGGCTATGAATATTGCACCTGGTAAGAGCAGAGATTTTTCTGCTAAGCATTGGAGCTGTATAGATAGTAACGTATGGCAACAAGAAATAGAAAAGGCTATTGCTGAGGAAAAGACCGACGCAGGATTTCAAGCCTTTGGTTACGATATTGACAACAGTGCAATACAGCTTGCTACAGCGAATGCTGTAAAGGCTGGAGTTAGCGATAAAATAAAGTTTGTTAAAAGAGATATTAAAGACTTTACGCTAGACTTTGACCGTTGCAGTGTAATTACAAACCCACCATATGGCGAGCGTTTGCTTGATATTGAGCAGGCTCAAAGATTGTACAGAATAATGGGAGAAAGATTTTTAAGTGGCAACGGCTATAGCTACACAATAATTAGTCCTGATGAAGATTTTGAGGATTTATTTGGTAGAAAAGCAGATAAACGCAGAAAGCTCTATAATGGTATGATTAAGTGTCAGGTTTATATGTATTATAAATGATGACTAAACAAAAATTTGATATAGAGGTTATTTAATATGGTTTTTCCAATACCAACGCATATGCAATCAATTTTGTTTCCTGTTGGAAGTAATAATAGCGAATTTGAAGTAACAGGAAAAATAAAATGCCCTTGTGGTAGTGAGGTTTTTGAAGTTTGGGAAAGTAATGACAGACAAATAGTAAAAGTAGTATGTGAACAGTGCAAGAAAGAGTTTGTAGTATTTGATAGTGGAAAGCACGGTTGGAATGGTTTTGTGTGTGGAGATGATTTTCTTGACAGAGATTTGCCTTTTAAACAGTATTTATGTTCTAAATGTAATAAAGAGGTATTCGGTGTCACTGTACACATATCTTCACAGGGGAAAGATGACTTTGAAGAAGAATGTTTGTCAAATGACGATTCTTTTACATTAGAAGATTGGGTAAATGCATTTGATTGGATTACCATTTCTTTATCTTGTGAAAAATGCAGTTTGATATGTGAGAAATGGTTAGATTTTGAGACTATGTAAAACTGTCAAATTCCAATTTATAGAGTCGCCAAGTGAATATTGGTATAAGACTGTAATATAAAAATGTAAATAATTTATAAACCCTAAATTTTGCTATTGATTTTTACTATAAAAAGGTATATTATATCTTTAGCACTCATAAGCTAAGAGTGCTAAAGATGATTGTTAATCCATAGGAGGAAATTATTATGACTATAAAACCATTACTAGACAGAGTTGTATTAAAGGCTCAGCAGGCAGAAGAAACAACAAAAAGTGGTATTGTGCTTGCAACATCAGCACAAGAAAAGCCACAGTTTGCAAATGTAGTAGCTGTTGGTCCAGGTGGCGTTGTAGATGGTAAAGAGGTTACAATGTATGTAAATGTGGGTGACAAGGTTATCACAAACCAGTACGCAGGCACAACCGTTAAGTTAGACGGTGAAGAATATACAATAGTTCGTCAGTCAGATATACTTGCAGTAGTAGAATAATTTATTTATCATATTTTTAGGAGGCTTTATATATTATGGCTAAACAAATTGCATACGGTGAAGACGCAAGAAAGGCTCTTATGAGTGGTATTAACCAGCTTGCAGATACAGTAAAAATTACACTTGGCCCTAAGGGTAGAAATGTAGTTTTAGATAAAAAATTTGGTGCACCACTAATCACAAACGATGGTGTTACAATCGCTAAAGAAATTGAGCTAGAAGATCCATTCGAGAATATGGGTGCACAGCTTGTAAAAGAGGTTTCTGTAAAAACAAACGATATTGCAGGTGACGGTACAACAACTGCAACACTTCTTACACAGGCTCTTATCCGTGAGGGTATGAAGAATGTTACTTCTGGTGCTAACCCAATGATTCTTAAAAAGGGTATTCAAAAGGCAACTGATATCGCAGTAGAAACAATCGTAAAGAATTCTAAGCAAATTAGTGGTTCTGATGATATTGCAAGTATTGGTGGTAATTCAGCTGCAGACCCTAAGATTGGTAAGCTTATAGCAGAGGCTATGGAAAAGGTTACAACTGATGGTGTTATTACTGTAGAGGAGTCAAAAACAGCTGAAACATACTCTGAGGTTGTTGAGGGTATGATGTTTGACAGAGGCTACATTGCACCATATATGGTTACAGATACAGAAAAAATGGTTGCAGAGCTTGACGATGCATTTATTCTAATTACAGATAAGAAAATTTCTAATATCCAAGAGATTCTTCCACTACTAGAGGAGATTGTAAAAACAGGTAGAAAGCTACTTATCATCGCTGAGGACATCGAGGGTGAGGCATTAACTACTCTAGTTCTTAACAAGCTTCGTGGTACATTCACTTGTGTTGGTGTAAAGGCTCCTGGTTTTGGTGACAGAAGAAAAGAAATGCTACAGGATATCGCTATCCTTACTGGTGGTCAGGTTATTTCAAGTGATCTAGGTTTAGAGCTTAAGGATGTAACACCAGACCAGCTTGGTCGTGCAAGACAGATTAAGGTTGACAAGGAAAATACAATTATCGTTGACGGTGCAGGTAGCCCAGAGATGATTAAGGGTAGAGTTAACCAGATTAGAACTCAGATTGAAAGTACAACATCAGATTTCGACCGTGAAAAGCTTATGGAGCGTCTTGCTAAACTTTCAGGTGGTGTTGCAGTTATCAAGGTTGGTGCTGCTACTGAAATCGAAATGAAGGAAAAGAAACTCCGTATCGAAGATGCTCTTGCAGCTACAAAGGCAGCTGTTGAAGAAGGTATTGT
>JAZSEI010000149.1:0-25137 GCA_045531635.1 Acutalibacteraceae bacterium | reverse complement strand
GAGGGTTCGAGTCCTTCTGCCCCTGCCACTCAAAAAACGGCTTAAACACTGCGTTTAAGCCGTTTTTTGCCATTGTTTTATGTATGTACTGTGGTCTGAATTTTTTAATTTTACCACCATAATACTATCAAATTAGTTCAAACTGTGCCAACAAATCCAACGTTTCCGTTTGGTACAGCATCAATATAGCATCAATTTTCAGGAGGAAAAATAAATGACACTAAATTATTTCGTAAAATGTCCTGTGTGCGGAACTATAACAAGATTACGTTCTCCTGCAGGATATGTCTATAAAACACCAGTACGTATACACTGTGGAAAATGCAAGACTCTTTTAACTGGACACTTCATATCTGATAATGAAAACATTAAAGCTTATTATACTCCTTCAAACTGCGAAGAAGTCTATGATTATGATTATGATTATTACGCAGAAGCATCTGGAGAACTTTTGTGTACCAAATTAAAAACAAATAATGATAAGTCTGGATTATTATTTCAGCCAAACATTTCTCCAGCACTATCTATTCTTTGTTCTATCGACTTAGAACAACTTGATAAATTCATTAACTACGCTTGTTATGCAACCACCTTATCAGAACATTTGGATGATTGGCAAATTAAATATGATTTATATTTAAATCACCATAATGACCTTATATGTACAAAATACAATAAAGATGCTAAAAGATATGGCTATTCTTTAGATACTGAAGAAAACATAACAAGGTTTATTTATTTTTCATTGTTTTATGATTGTGGTGGGATTTTTAAAGAAAATGAAATATTAAAAACACTGAAATTAATAAATTATCATTTTAGTCACATGAATAAAACCAAATTGAAAGAATATATTGATATATTAATGCAGGAAGAAAGAATATCTTTAGTACAAGAAAAAATTTTTTTAACATTCAAATCTTTTATTAAAATGATACCATATTTATTACCTGCATTGGGAGCTAGTTTTTACAATGATAAAAGCTCAATAGATAAAGATGAATTAGGTTTGTCCACGTGTTCTTTTGATGATATAAAACCTTTTTATCAGGATACATTCGAGGTGCTATCCGAATTCTGTGATATTATAATAGGTTTAGATAATATTGAAAAAAGAAATAATTATAATACATTTAAAGATAAATTTACTATGAAAACATTTCGTGAACAAACTAAAGGAAATAGAATAAAATGTTTAGATAAAAATGATTTTTTTGCAAACGTTTTTAATTTAAAAAGTAATTCAAATGCATTAAGAAATGCTATTGGACATAACGACTATGAATATGATGGTATTAAACAAATACTACGTTATAAGCGAAATAAAAAAGATAACGTAATAGATGAAACTTATCTTTTAGATATTGCTATGGAATGTATAGATTTAATGCGTAGTGTATATATTTTGACGTTTATTATCTATGAATTGCTACGATATGATAACAATAAAATTAATTTACATCATCTTTTCTATCAAAACACAAAATCTCAAAATAGATGTCCTTGTGGAAGTGGTGAAAAATACAGTAAATGTTGTAAAAATAATATACCAAAAGAGTTTAAAACCTTTTCTTATCCTCACAAATCTAATACATGTCTTCCGTTGTGATTTACATCTCAAACCCATCCGTAATCCCACTAAGATAAGCTGTATCCTTCTTAACATAATACCTTTCAGTAATTTCAGATGTACTGTGCCCAAGCAAGTCTGCGGCTTGTCGTGGGGTTAGGGATTTTATTGAGCCGTCGGGTTGCTTTATACCATTCACAAGATTGGTTGCAAAGGTATGTCGTAGTGAATGCAAGCCTTTGATTTCTATTCCTAATGCCTTGAGTACTCTATAAAACCTTTTTCGAAAGTTTACAGGCTTAGTAAAATTTCCGTTTTCGTCAGGTATCAACGGTGAGCTTTCACCAAAGTAGAATTCTTTTCTTAGGTCGAGTATCATATCTATTGCAGTATCGTTGAGAGGAACATCTCGCTTGCTTGTTGCACTTTTGAGCTTACCAACCTTGATTTCTCGTCCTTTCTCTGCTGTAACACCATCACGCTTTGATATTTCCTTTACACCTCTGCTTAGGTGCATTACTCGGTTCTCAATATCAATATCACTGTTGAGCAAGCCTAACGCTTCACCTGCTCGTATGCCTGTATTCAGCATTAGAATATACGCACCTGCTTGTTGATATTTTCTCTTACCGTTTGAGAATACGCTCAAGGCTTCATTTTTAAACCATTCAATCTCCTCAGGAGTGAACACCGTTACGGTTTCATTCGTGGGGAGATTTTCTTTTCCCTGTGACGCCATAAAGTTACTTTTCTTAATCATCGGGGTACTTTGCATAGGGTTCTTTTGTATGAATTCCTGTTGCATTAAGTAACGGAAGTATTCATTTAGTAGATTATGTATTTTCTTAACTGTAGTGTAAGCATAACCCTTTTGCATACGGTCATTAAGTATTTGTTTGATGTCAGCTGATTTTATGGTGGATACAACTCTATCACCGATTTCAGGATAGATATGGTGTTTAGCTGTAGCTTCAAGTCTATCGTAGGTTGTACGCTCAACGGAAGGGTATTTAAACACCTCTAGCCAGCTTTGCATACTGTCTTTAAGCCTTTTCTTTGATTCCTGCGACTCAATTATTGCACTGTTGAAGTCTGCGATATACTTTGTCATCTTCTTGTTAACCTCAGCCTTTGTTGTACCTGAAAAGCTCTTTCTTTTTCTTTCGCCACTTTCATCCATATACCAAACCACACCACCCCAACGGTTATCCGTTCTTTTGAATGCGTTTCCATTAGTTAGTAATTTTCTTGTTGACATAATATCAACCTCCTTTTCAAGTACAACAACATACCACAAAGCCATTTAAATATCCAGACCAAATTCAAGTCCTCACAAATCGTCTGTGTTGGCTGTTTTCTATACTTCGATTACTATTCCTACCATTACAATTAAATCGCAACACGGGCTTAACACGGCTTAATTCTGGCGATTTATTGTTATTGAATATCACAAGCTGTTTTTTGATGTAATCACTAGGAGTAATACACTAAGTAATACATAGAAATCGCTTAAACACTTATAAAATTCAACTTTCGGGATACCTTATGTAGCACCACTCTCAAAAAGTAACACCTTTTCAAATCCCCGAACGGCGTTGCCGTACGGTGTAATTCGGCAGTATCCGTGCTTGCACGGAATACGCCTTTATCCTGCTTTAAATTCTACCACTATCAAACTGCTGTTTTAGAGTGACTTTTCACTGAATTATTCACGATGTTTTTTACTTTTGCTTTTAAATATTCTTCGTTAACTTTCAGAATTTGTTGCTCGTGGAAATAATCAACTGCCTGTTGTATTGGTAGAATGGTGTACAGTAAATTCCCATTCCTCACCACACCTGAGCTTGTATATACCTTTGTTGGCTCAGTTGTAATCAAGTGCTTATCTTCAAGCTTAGCTACATATTTCCTTACTGTATTCTGACTCATTTTCACAGCCTTGCCAATAGTTTTGTAGCTTGGGTAGCATTGAAATGTTTTTCTATCCTCGCAGAACATTAAGTAGCTGTATACAGAAATTTCTCCAGAGGACAATCCTAAACTAAAAATTTCATTAGGCATAGGAAAATAATTTTTTATTGCATCTCGTTTATAGCTTTTCAATTTTTACCTCCCGTATTTTTATCAATCCATTCAATTAATTTTTCTTTAGGAATTACAACTCTGCTTCCTATTTTTATACTTGGGAAGCCTTTTGTTTTTGTTAACTCATAAGCACTTGTACGACTTACCCTAAGCACAGTTGCCAATTCTTTTACTGATAACATTAACGGTAATTCATCATAGTTTTTATATACCAACTGTTTCATTCTTCATTGCCTTTCAAAACAAAATATCTTTTCTCTACAGACTTTAACATAAACTGTATGTCGAGAAAGTAAGAATTCTGCAAGCAATTAAAATAGTTTTATCTTTGTTTACAGTAACGCATTTATTGACAAGCAGAAAAAGGAGACCACGAATTTCGTGATCTCCAATTTAAGCTTGCTATGTAATTTTAATTCATCACTTCAATTACAATTCTTACACCTAATTTAAAGCCTGCGAGAAAAGATTTCTTTTCACTGATTTGTGAAAGCTTTTGTTCGAACTCTTTGTGTTTCTCGAAATCATTTTTCTGCTTTTCAGTAAGCGTAACCACAAGATTTTGTTCGTTACTAATTTTGAGTTTCAACAAACCTCTTGATTCATCATCAAGCTGTGAACACCTCTCGCAAGGATTTAACTCGCCGTAATATAAATCTTCAAGTATACTCAATGTCTGCACCACCTTTCGTAGCACAAACATATATCACAAAGCTTTTGAGAAGTCCAGACCAAATATAATCCTGATACTAATAATGGTTAGCTACTGTAGCCCATAAATTACATCCTAATCCATATAGCTTTACTCTCTTCCCAATATCTCACAATGTAAATTTCACGCTCAATTTTTTATTTGAGCATCCAGTGTACAAATATATTTTTGGGAAACACTGAACATATAAGCTTAATAAAAAGTCAGCCCTGAAGCATTAAAATTTCAGAGCCTTTATTTGTTTACAGTGTAACAGTAAAAAACAAAATAAGTATTTACTTCCTTTGAATTTCTCTTTCGGCATCGTTTCTTGATATTGTATAATAAGATAAAACTTCTTTTGCTTTTTTTGAACATACTATATCATCTATTTTTGAAAAATCATTAGTTTCTATAATAGGTTTAATACTATTTAGCTCTTCATCAGACAAATTATTAAATGCATTCCACCATTTTTCAGTGAGACCGCTTTGCTCATAATGAAGTCTATAAATTATCATAACTTCTGGCATATATAATAATTTATTGAATTCTTCTTCATTAGCTCCAAAAGCCTTTTCAAAAAAAGATTTACCTCTGCCTACTTTGCCTTTAGTAGAATTTAAAACTGCTTGTATGGTTCGTATAAACTTTCTGTTCCAATATTTTCCTATATAATTTCTATTGCTAAAATAATCTGGATCTTCTATAGGATGATATTTCATTGGAAATGAATATATACTAATTCCTAGTTCATCACAAAGATCTACATTTAATTTTAAACGATAATATAGATCAACAGGTTTATCTTTAAAATTGTATAAAACATAGTTAGATAAATTATTATGCCCATGGGCAACAGCTGTCCTTACAGCTTTTTCATATATCTCATGTAATTCCCAATGGTCAAAAGCAATTCTTACAGGTTTTATCGGAATTTGAAATAATTTTTCCATATTATCATCGTTAATCAGTCTTGAATCAATACCCTGATTAAAATCTACATACCTTTTTTTAGGATTGCTTTGGTACATTTTCTCAAACCATGGCTTTACTTCATCGTGTATGGAAAGTATATTTTCAACTTTTGCAGTATAATCATTAAATAAATATTTAGATTCTAATAGGTTGTAAATATCCTGAATTTCTTCACCATATTTTGCTACCAGTTTTTTGTATTCTTTTACTATAGCTTTTGTATATCCTCTAACATTAAAGTTGTCTTTTATATTTTTTATAGCAATTTCATACTTATTAGGAGGAATATACTTGCTATCCTTGCCAAAACCAGCCTCTGCTATTTCATCTATAATCTTAGTAAATTGACATGAAGCTAACACATTATTATCTAATAACAATAAGTCCCTTTTAGCTCCAAATCGTTCCTCAGATTCTTTGACTTGCTCTTTTATAGGGAGATAATCTTTGTATTCTGGTTCTAACTTAGGTACAGCACAAAAGGCACATTTGTTAATACAACCTCTGGACATATATGCTAAATAGCCATTATTCGCTGGATAATCATAGTCAATCTCCTCTAAAATTGAGTAATCTAAAGGCATTGTATCTATAATAAATTCATTATCATCAAGAACACCAGGTTCACTCAAGGTTCCCACAAAAGGTCTAATTCCTGTTTTCTTTTCAACTTCTTCAGGTAAAATAGAAGCCATGACCCCACCAATCATAACACCGTCTTGAGTTTTGCATAAATTTTTTACAAAATTGATTGTATCTATTGTAATATCAAAATAAAAAGTAAACAATGTTGTTATTGCAACTCTATCGTATATTCTATTTTCTACTTTGAAATAATCTTTGTTATAGTAATACTTTCTATAATAAGTGAGGATATTGTTGATTAATATATTTTCATTAGCTAACGGAATTTTATTTAATATATCTTTGGTTCCTTTTTTTATAAAAAGACAAATATCTGGCTTGTATTTTTCCCAAAATATTGAATTATCAATAGCATATAATTGCTTCAATGCTTTTTCAAAGGTATCATCTATAACAAGTTGCATCAAATTCCCTTTAAAAAATTTAACATCATCACCTAATTCTCTGTAATATGAGGCAATTTTCATAAGTCCCATTGGAGGGTATTTGTTTTTGTAGTTTGGTTCAACTAATAATATCTTTCGGTTCATTTATTTTAACTCTTCCTGAATTTTCTTTATTACAAGTTCGGCACTATCCTGTGGTAGTATCTGTTTTATTATTTCATAAATAGCACCAATTAACTTTTGCTCTTTTTTGGAATATTTAGATAGAGATTGAGAAAGATAAGTGTTTTTCTTCTTTTTCTTGTTTTCCTCAGAATCATGTTTTTTATCAGTTGGTTTCGGTTTATCCACCGTATATGTATTGTTAATCTCTGTAAAAACTCTGTTTAACACTTGATTTTTCTCAGCTTCCTTTTTTCTAAGTTCCAATTTATGCTGAGCTTTTTCAGCTTTTTCTTTATCAGCTGTTAATTTTTCTAATGCTCTATCTTGATCCTCTTTGCTAACAAACCTACCTTTATTTAAATTTTCATCGTATTCACTTTTGCTTTTTTCATACTCTGAAACTTTTTTAGCACTGTTTTTTACTTCATTAGCAAAATGATATAGTTTACATAAATCATCATGTAAAATCGGATATACTGCATTTTCAAATTCCTTTAGCGTGGAATTAGTATTAAAGTAATCTCTTCTTGCATTTGGAATCAATTCTGTATGAGTTGCAAATAATTCTCCGAAGAAATACAAATTACCACGAGGTTCTTTATAAAATTTAGGATATCCTAATGTTTCTTCATTACCAATTTGAATATTTTCTTTTCTAATACGTATTCCTCTCATAGAATTGATTATTGGTATTTGTTTTTCAAATTTTGATAAGCTATACCACATCCATCCTAAAACTTCACCGTTATTATTTTTGACTATTTCAAATTGTATGTCTTTAATTTCATCAAAAGGTTCTTTATCTCTATAAATAAGAGTTTTATATGGTTTATATATTGGATTACCATTGATTTCTATTTTGTACTCATCTATCACAAAGTTATTTTGTTTTGCAAATTCATAAATCTTACTTTTAAAAATAAATGCATTGATATATGGTATAGGAGCAACTGCCTGCAAATATTTGATTACCTCATGCTCGTCAAGCAAATTATCACTTTCTGGAATAATGCCCTCCAAAACAACTTCAAAAAAGTGGTCATCAACATCCCATTTTTCTTCATTACAAGCAATAATTTTATCAACTAATTCTGACGCAGATGGATGCTGGTCTTTATCTGATAAAATAGTTCTTAGAAGTTCACCATCCCATGTCATTATGGATTTAACAGGTTCGCCTTTATAAGAAGATTTGAATATTAGTTTTCGGCAATAAGCAATTCCTGCTAATCGACCTATTCCTCTAAATCCCTTATCTTTTGTTCGGTCTTTCTGAGAATCTGCAATATCAGATAGCACCTTATAAAATTTCTTTTGGGGTATACCACAGGCATTGTCATAAATCTTTATGGTTCTTTTATTTGTGTCAATATCTATATCAATGAAGGCGTCTTTATTAGTTAAGAGTCGACTTTCTATCGCCTTATCAATTGAATCTGCCGCATTTTGTATATACTCTCTATATACAGTGTAACTGTTTTCGTACATTGCTGTAGTTAAATTTTCAATTACATTTTTTCCTATTTCAGCCATTTTAACCTCTTCTAAATTATTATTTGTATTGTTTATAAATTGGTTTTGGGAATTTAATATTTAATAAAGATCTAAAAACTGGGTTTTGTATAATATATTCACCCTGTTTCAATCGAGTCATCATATTCTTATATACTGGAGGAACATATTTATAATCAGTTTTTGCTATTTCTATTGCATTTGTTCTGCCATAAGCATGAGTAGAACAGTTTCCAGTAACTCTAGAATTTATTGCACTTCTAAATTGCTCAGCAGCAAACAAAACAATACCTAGTGAACGACCTCTTTCTGCTATATCTAAAATTTGGTGCAAAATCGGAGAACTCTTAGGAGTGTCTTGTGATGCGTATTTATTTAATTCATCAATAAAAATAACTATTTTCTTTGGAGGATTTACATTCTCATCATCACTGTATTGCCCCAGTTGCAGGTCATAGATTGTTCGAATAGCATTACCAAAGACAAAACCTTGCATATCTTCATTTAATTTTGCTATATCTATTACATGAACTTCGTTTTCTTTAATATATTTAATAGCATCTTCAATACGTGTTTCAGTTCTAGAATTTCTCACATTACCGAAAAGATTATTACCATAAATTGATTTTTTTATTATTCTACTAAACTTTCTCCAACTTGCAACTGCAATGTCCTTGTCGCCTGATGCTCCTGCTTTTGTATGCTTGTTAATTTCATCTAAAAAATCTTCCCAATCATCAATCCCGCTAAAGTCGCCTTGCCCATTTGAGATATAGTTTATAATAGATTCCATTGTTTGGTTAGGATCATCCATGCTTGCAAATAACAAGTCTAAATTATCTTTGTCATCTTCATATGAATATTTAAAAAGTTTTGCTTTTCCTAACCTTTGTTGTGTTTTAAAGGTATCTTTTGATAAATAAGTATTTCCCATATCCGATGACAGATAAGGATAGTAATACTTAACATTTTTAAATGGCTCTGTTGATAATCCTAAGTTTTTGTACATTTCTAAAACAGAAGCTTTTTCTTCAACAGATTCAAAATCATTAGGTTCATCAATCGCTAATAAATCTTTTCCTTTTACATTAAATAGCACAAATGCAACATCACTATCTTCTTCAAATTCTTTTTCTATACATTTATCTTGTATCGATTTTAGCAAAAACATCGCATAAGAAGTTTTTGCTGCTAAGCCAGAAATACCAGAAATATTTAAGTGTGCTCCTTCTGGTCCAATTAAAAATCTAGAATCCATATTCACAGGCAATGTAACTATTTCCTCTTGTCCTGAATACATTTCCAAATAACCACAAGTAACTGGATTTTTTATATTTTCCAAACCTAATGCTTTAGCAACTTCATTTGCATTTGCTAATTGCACTTTTGAGTTGTTTATTAAAGGAATATAAAGGTTTTTTGTATTACCAATTATCTTTGCTTTGACATAATTCATGCCTACTCTATTTGTATAATCTGTAGTATATACATCACCAAAATCATTAGATATGTAATCAGCTAAAAAATTAGCAGTATCTGTTATATGTGATATTTCCTCAATTACTCCAAAGGATGTGCTATCATTTAAATGAGAAACTTTTACTACATCAAACGGATTTAAAACCATATCTTGTTTTGTCCAAAAATAAAAATCATCAATAGTAGATGGATTTTTTTCTGTTGCTATAACTTTTCCTATAACCTTTTCCATAACCATTCTCCTAAAACAGATTTAGAAACATTGTATTGCTAATGTACTTGCTTTTGCTAAAACATTCTGTAACATATACAGGATATAAATGATTAGCCCAACGAGAATCAGCACCATAACAAACTGGATTGCGTTCATTAATCAAATTTGCAGATATCAAATTTACTTCCTCAGTATCTATACCGTTTTCCTTCTGTTCCTCTGTAACCATTATTTTCTCTATTTTTAATATTCCATCAAATGTATTGGTAGTATACTTTTTATCTCTAATCCTCAAATACCAAACAGCATAAGCCATACCAGCTAGTCTTGGTGATGTATACATAGAAACAGGTGTTCTGTGATATAGTGGCAAATTAGCTATTAAATTAGAGTTGTTTTTTCCTTTTTTGTCTTTACAATTTTCCGGATTAAAAGATTTTGATACACCTACTACATTTCTAAAGGTACTTTGAAATCTTCTTTTTTCTCTAGAATTTTCAAATTTATCTACTCTATACTCAAGTGAACCGTCTTTAAGCAAATAATTATCTTGATCTAACAATCCTTGTTTTACCAAATCAGTTACCATTTGTATTTCGTGATCTATCATTAAATCTTGAATTACAGAGATTCCTTTATTTTCTATTCTTTCATATTCATCTTTCCTAGTCGAATATGGTATAATATCTGTAAATTCAATTTTACTTTTAATTAATTTAGATGCCCCTTTATTTACACTTGCCATGACATTTGGGAAAAATGTTTTTTTATTCCATGTTTCTGCACAAGCACATTTTGGCAAAGCAATTACTAATCTTCTTCTGAAATCGTGGCATTGCATATTTCGATTAATTCTCTTACAACAACTAATCCCAACTTGACCTGCAATAACTGGGTACACCTGATTGTTATAAGCTATATCATCTACTTTATATGTGTGTCTTGAACCATCTAAGAAATATGTAAATAAAGGCTTTTGCAAAATGATTTTTTCTGCTAAGGGTTTCATATTTTGTCCTTCAGGTGTAGATGGAGGCACAGTTTCACCATATTTGCTCCATGTTATCTGGGCATGGTCATCATAATTAAAACTAGGCACATCAAAACCGTCAAAACAATATTTAAAAGTTTTATAACTTTTTCCGTTAGTTTTTTCTGCAATAATATCCATAATATTGCTCATAAAGATTCGTCCTTTAACTTTTAAATTATTATATATACATAGTATCACAAAATGTTTGTGAAATAAAGATATATTTATTTATATATCAAATATATTGATAAAATCCCTTAAATTTTACAAAATTGAAAGAGAATTATTCTCTGAAAAATAGTAAGTTATATAACTTCTTTTCAAAACATTCTAAGATTTTAATTGCAAACAACTTCACCTAGCTACAATTCTAGATATCCCTATAAAAAATTGCTGTATTTTGATTTATCATAGACTTCACCCATAATACGATGTAGAATAAGTTTCATCAAACTAGCACTTGTATTCTTATGGTCTGTTATATCAGAAAAAACACTTGTAACATATCCATTGTCTAAAATTTTGTAGATTACAAGTAATTTGGTAAGTCATCAATTCTTTCCATAAACACACTTCGTTAAAAATAATATATAATTTTTAAACAAAGATATAACATGATTTGAAAGACAATTTTACTGAATAAAAGTTTCTATTTTTCATATTCAGATTTTTAATGTGTATAGTCTGCAACATTGATAAGAAGTATTCTTTGTTTACAGCGTAGCAGATTTTGAATGCTGATTATAGCAAAATAAATATTTGCAAATAGTGATTGAAAGAGTTAAAATTTAGGTAATGAAAAATTAAAAGGCTTAATGAGATTGCAAAGCATCAATAAAGCATCAAAACTACACAAAAGTAATTTTGATGCTCTAACTTTGGCTTAAATATTGGCTTGTTTATGCGATTTTTACATTTTAACATCTTCTCCAAAACCACGTGCCGAGGGTTCGAGTCCTTCTGCCCCTGCCAGAAAATCCTTGAAATCTCGTGGTTTCAAGGATTATTTTTTATATTCAATTTAGCAAAATGCACAAAAATTTCGAAATCAACGAGAATTTATAATTTAATTATTTCAACCGTTTCTAATAATTCCGTTGTTTTCGTCTGGTACATCATCAATATAGCATCAAATTTATAATTAGAAACGAGGGATAATATGCCATTAGTAAATGCAAAGTGCACAAACTGTGGAGCTGGTTTAAAAGTTGATAACACAAAAGATGCTGCTATTTGTGAATATTGTGGTTCAGCATATATTGTAGAAAAAGCGATTAATAATTATAATATGACGCAAAATATAAGAGCAAGTGTTGTGAATGTTTATAACAGTTATACACCAACTAACATATTAAATAAAAAGCTTACAGACGCAGAAAACGAAACAAACCTCGGTTATCATAATAATGCTTTAGAAATATACAAAACCTTATCTATCGAATACCCCAGAGAACATTCTGTGTGGAAAGGCTATATGTTGTGTTTTTTCAGCAAGCAAATCAAAGAAAAGAAATTTAGTGATATAAATATAATATACACAATACATGATAGCGGAGCCAGTGATGTTAGAGGTTTATCCGAAATTATAAAACGTGCAAGAATAACCTGCCCTAAAGAAGAATTACACATACTTGATAAAACTATTGATGATTTTTTCAAAAAATTATATCAGGACACTCTGAATGGGGATTTTGAATTTCTTTCTTGTTACAAAGATAGAGTTCCACTTGAAGAAAGTTTTACAGGAATCTCGGAAATGCATCCGTTGATGAAAAAACTTTCTGTTGACTGTATAAACATTGCTAGCAAACTCAAGCAAATGAACATTCATTATGGATATCCTGCTCATCGTGGAGAAATTTCCTTTTGGACTGATAAACTTATTCCAAAAGAACTAACAGGTAACCCTGTATCTGTTCGTGCAATTGTTGGTAGAGAATGTATTTGGTATTATTCAGGACATAGCTACTGTGATGATAATAAACTTTTTTACAGCAAACTACCTATTACTGCAATTGATAAAGATTCCTTCTACAAGCAAATACAGTTAATAAGTGACAACAATTTACAAAAAATAAAAACTTGTCCATTTTGCGAAACAGGGAGCATAAAAACGAATATTTTTGGAAAAAAAGTATGTTCAAAATGCAAGCAGATAATTTTAAAATGATTAATTTGAGATTGTGAGATTGTAAAAACTGATTATGTATGTTATTATATCTCAATACATCTAATATTCTTACATTTGTTTTTTACATATCAAACCCATCCGTTATCCCACTAAGATAAGCTGTATCTTTCTTAACATAATACCTTTCAGTGATTTCAGATGTACTATGCCCAAGCAGGTCTGCTACATGTCGTGGTGTTAAGGATTTTATTGTGCCGTCGGGTAGCTTTATGCCGTTTACAAGGTTGGTTGCGAAAGTATGACGGAGTGAGTGCAAGCCTTTTATTTCTATTCCTGAAGCTTGAAGTACTTTATAAAATCTTTTTCGGAAGTTTACAGGCTTAGTAAAATTTCCGTTTTCGTCAGGTATAAATATAATTTTAAAAGTATTAGCAGAGTTTTTAAAAAGCCTCTGTTATACAAAAATGATCAGACTTGTCCCGCACCCCTTACTTGAGCACAATCTATATTATAGGATCAATGGCAGTATATAAGCTCCTCAATATCATCTGTTGAAAAGCCTTCCTCTAGCAGGCAGTCAATATAATTCTCAGAAATGCCATAGGTTGTTGCGACAGACTTTAAGGTATCAAGGTACTCATCTTCATCCGTGTGAGCAAATCTGAATGTTCTTGGATAATAGCTGTAGTTTATAAGATTGCTGTCATCAAAGTATGTTTTTGATGTTTTTCCGTATTTATCTATCTTAAGAATTTCGCCACTTGCCACATCAATCTTTTCATAAGCTCCAAAGCGATACGGTATTTTCTTAAGTGCTTTCAAAAGAATCTCCTCTGTTGAAGCATAGATGTAAATACCCTTACTTTTAAAATGATAAATGCACATAGGATTATCGCCTTTGACGAAATAGAGATTGTCCTGTTGATCTAGCAACGTAATAGTAAAAGAACCCTCTAGCTGTTCAGCCATATATTTAAGGCTATCAGTGTCGAGGGTTTCTTTTTTCTCTATGAGCTGTACTGCAATGTAGCTGTCAGTTTCAATTGTTGTGTCGGGTAGTTTTTCAGTCGCTCTAAGAATGAGATCATTATGCAACACACCATTATGTGCCAAAGCAAAATCTGTGTTACTTGCACTACCATAAAAAGGATGATTGTTATAGTTCTGCTTTTCATCTCCCTGCGTGGTCATTCTAGTATGACCAATTATTGTGTGCACACCAAAAGGAATCAGGTATTTCATCTTATGAGCAGGAACAGGCTGTTTGTAAATTTTCAGATTGTCATTCCAGTTATAGGCAATTCCTGTAGCATCTGTGCCTCTTGCTTCACAGGCTCTTGATAATACAGCTGTTATCTTATTCAGCTGTCTTGGGGTGAGATTGTTCTGATAGTCTACTATTCCAAATAAACAGCACATTATATTTCCTCCTCACATGTAACAGGTTCATTTATATAGATTCGGCGTTCTTTCAGATACTGAATAAGCCCAGGCTCGGTACAAGACGACACAAACTCAGACCATGACAAAGCTTGTATTTCTTCATCAGAAAAGCTAAAAGCCACACTGCAAACTCGGTTAACGAGCTGAAGCGTGGCTATCAGTGTGTTGTATTTCAGTGTACCTCTGAAAATACGAAATTCTATGGTGTAATAGTTATGCAGGTTGATACAGGAATACCTGCCATTGCAAGAACCCTTCTTTGCGTGGTCCAGCATTTCTTTCGGATTGTCTTTGTAGCCATAGCGTGCAGCCCAGCGTTCAAGCTGACTATAGCTTCTTCTTGAAAACTTCAAAAGCTCTGACCAGAATTTTTCAAAGAGATATAACACCCTGCTGATACACGCTTCCTGCTTTTCTGTGGTGTCTCCGAATGTGCTTCTGTTTACATGTACATGAAGACCACAACTGCCTGTGTTGTGTGAACAATAGCTCATACTACGAAGCTCAGAGAGAACCTCCTTCCATGGCATTTCGTTAAGATGATAGTCAAGTGTCATAGGGTGAGTTACAACCTCGAAGCCCTCATCCAAAGAACCGGCATGTTTGCAGTAAATATGTTCCTTTCCATTTCGATTCGCTGTTCTGATAACCTCATAGGCATTATCGTCATCCTCGCCTGCATCATCAACCTCTAGCTCAACCCCGAAAAATCGGTTGCCATCACCATAAAAGATAGGTTCAGGCTTATAGCCATAATCCTTTATGCTTCTTTCCTCCGAGCAACGGTCGTAACAGCTCTGACAGTAGGGCTCTTCATCGTAGTAGCACGCATGGTCACGATGAATTATTCTGTCACAATCATTGCAGTGGGTGTAGTAAGTCTCATAGCAACTTTCGCAAAGCGTAATGTGATTGTCACCAGAATTACTACTAACCCAAATTCTTTCCCCACAACAGCTGCAAAATGTAGTCTCGGTTGACAGACAGTCGGAACATAGAAATTGCCCGTCAAACTCCGAAATGTTTTCTTCTGTGAGATATGCCCCACAACACTCACAAATAATTTTTTCTTCTGTCATTGTTATATTACCTCCGAAGCAACACTTAGTTGCACAAAATTTTAACCCGAAGCATCATGCTTCGGGCTCTCATAGAGATAATATACAATTGTTATATAAGAGAATGACAGACGAGTCGGTTAAATAGATTTTCTTTTTATATCATATAGTCACAAAAAAATAATAGGCACATTCTTTAATAAGATAATCTATGCTCCTATAGGACTGAACTAGTCAGGCTTATAGCATGTTTATAATATACACTTAATTTTATGTATTATATCAATTACTGCATTTCTTATTGATATAATCTTCTACGCTTTTCAATGGTATCTTCCATGTACCTAATTTGAATGCTTTAATCTCTCCTGATTGCAATAGCTTATACGCTGTAGTAGGTGAAATGAATAGCTTATTGCATAGCTCATCTATTGATAGTAATTCATTTTTGTTATTTGCTGAAAACATAATATATCCTCCGTTAATTCGCTTTATTTTTTATCATGATGTTGACACTTTGAATTAACATATAAGCGATATTAAACAAAGATTGAGAATATCACTGGGCGATAATAAAAGTTAATTGTAATAAAACAAACATAAATATCGAGACTCTGCAACAATTATTACCTTATTTTCAGATGAAATTTTACTCAATAATTAATTTCGTAATTTTGTACATATAAAGTGTTTGTAATATATAAAAAGTGACAAAACAACAATCTTATTGTCAAAAGTCATTGAGTTGATCAGTAGATTAGTATATAATTTATTGGTATAAATATCTACTTTCTCAAGAGTTTAGTAGAATAAAAATAACATTTATCACAAAAGATTAAGTGCTTTGGTTAATTACAAAACAAATCACTGTAGGTACGGGAGAAATTAGCATGGCAGAGAAAAATACAGCCAATATTGGCTTTGAAAAACAAATCTGGGAAGCAGCATGTGTGCTCAGAGGTAACTTAGATGCATCGGAGTATAAGTCTGTAGTTCTCGGCTTGATATTTTTGAAATACATTTCTGATTGCTTCGAGGAAAAGTATAAGGAGCTTTTAGATGAGGGTGAAGGTTTCGAGGAAGATGTAGATGAGTATATCTCTGAAGGTATCTTTTTTGTACCAGAAAATGCTCGTTGGAGTGTGATTGCGTCAAATGCTCATACTGCAGAAGTTGGCACAATTATTGATGAAGCTATGAGAGCTATTGAAAAAGAGAATAAAAAGCTCAAGGATATACTACCTAAAAACTTTGCACGTCTAGAGCTTGATAAACGTCGCCTTGGTGAGGTAGTAGACCTTTTTACAAATATCAAGATGGCAGATGGCGATTCTAGTCGTGACTTGCTCGGTAGAACATATGAGTACTGTCTGTCTAAATTCGCAGAACAAGAGGGTAAATTGGCAGGTGAATTCTACACACCTGCGTGTGTTGTACGCACACTTGTAGAGGTGCTACAGCCATACAATGGCAGAGTTTATGACCCTTGTTGTGGTTCTGGTGGTATGTTTGTACAGAGTGCAAAATTCATTGAAAATCATAGTGGTAATATCAATGATATTTCTGTATATGGTCAGGATTCTAACCCATCAACATGGAAACTTGCACAGATGAACCTTGCTATTCGTGGAATTGACGCTGACCTTGGTACATATAACGCAGATACCTTCTTTAATGATTGTCACCCAACTCTTCGTGCGGATTATATTATGGCAAATCCTCCGTTTAATCTTTCTAACTGGGGTGCAGACAAGCTGACGGATGATGTTAGATGGCAGTATGGTATGCCACCTGCAGGTAATGCAAACTTTGCATGGCTTCAGCACATGATTTACCACCTTGCACCAAACGGAAAAATTGGTATGGTTCTTGCTAATGGTTCGCTTTCTTCACAAAGTGGAGGTGAAGGTGAAATCAGAAAGAATATAGTAAATGCAGATTTGGTAGAGTGTATTGTTGCTATGCCATCTCAGCTTTTCTATACTACAGGTATTCCTGTATCACTCTGGTTTCTCTCTAAAAACAAAAAGCAAAAGGGTAAGACATTATTCATAGATGCTCGTAATATGGGAACTTTAGTTACTCGTAAGCTTCGTGAGCTCACAGACGAAGATATAGCAAAAATCGCCGATACATACAATGCTTTTTGCGATGGCTCATTGGAAGATGAAAAAGGCTTCTGTGCAGTAGTTACCACAGAGGATATCGAAAAGCAGGATTATATTCTCACACCTGGTCGTTATGTAGGTATAGCAGAGCAAGAGGATGACGGCGAACCATTCGAAGAGAAAATGACACGACTCACAAGTGAACTCTCAGAGCTTTTCAAGAAGTCTCACGAGTTGGAGAAAGAAATACGAGATAAGCTGGGGGCGATTGGGTATGAAATTTAAGCTTTCTGAAATTATGTATTTGATAGGTGGAGGTACCCCAAAAACTTCAAATCCTGAATATTGGAACGGAAATATACCATGGTTGTCTGTTAAAGATTTTGCAAATGATTTCAGGTATGTTTATGAAACAGAAAAACATATAACAGAACTGGGATTAAATAATTCATCTACTAAGTTACTTGAGCGTGGAGATATTATAATTTCTGCACGAGGTACTGTAGGAGAAGTTGCTACCATTCCATTTCCAATGGCATTTAATCAGTCTTGTTACGGATTGAGAGCAAAAAAAGAAATCGTTAATGAGGATTTTTTATATTATTTAATTAAATATAGTGTTAGACTTCTGAAGAAAAATACACATGGTTCTGTTTTTGACACAATAACTCGTAACACTTTTGACGAAATAGAAGTAGATATACCTGAAATTGAAATTCAGAAAAAAATAGCTTCTATACTAACTGATATAGATAAAAAGATATAATTAAATAGTCGAATAAACAATAATTTAGTGGCTTAAATATCAAGGTTAGACACATCAAGTTCTCCAGACATTAACTTGGGGAGCAATGTATCTCGAAGTGTGGTAAGGCTTTTGATTTCTCTGGAAGTTGCAAGAATCATTTCAAAAATAGGTTTAACAATACTATCAAACTCATTTAGATCCTCTTGAGTAGGTAAAAAGGTAGGATAATTCTTCAAAATGTCTGTTTTTAGGTTTGTAAATACACTTCCATTACCAAGAGCTACAAGTTTTTCTCTAATATGCTTAAAGAATAAATAGAGATATTCGTTTGAAAGTTTTGATGTCGGGAAATATAGCCAGCCATCGTGAATGCAAGTGTCGATATCTAATATCTTTGGCAGCCCTGGAGTGGCACTATTAGAAAGAACCAACGCACCAGCTTTCAAGAAAACAGTTTTTTTCAATCCGTCTTCGATGATATATTCTTTTATTTCATTGATGAATGGAGAGGTGATGCAAGTTGCATCTGATATTTTGAGCCAATGTAATCCACTATCAGACAGATAGTTTTGTATTGGTCTAGGAGAACCACCACGTTTAATTTCAACAAAATCACCAAGAACACCTTCTTTCCAAGTGTCAGGTGTTTCTCCATTAAATTCATCATAATCGATAAAATATGATTTGAACAAAGCTAAGGTTTGTTCTTCTAAATTATTGTTTAATATATTAATAACTCTTACCAACGGCAGGAGTTAATCATAAAAGAACAGCCGTTGCTTGTCGTTCTCAATAAATTAAAAGGAGAAACGACAATGAAACAGAATTTAATTAATGATGTTATTCAAGAAATGATACCATATTTGAATAACGCACAAGCAGAAAAATTACAAACAATATTACAACATACACTTTTTAATTATGAAATAATAGAAAGTGAAATCAAAGAGGATGACTCAGAACAAAATTTAGTTGAACTGTTTTTATCAGCAAAACGAATAGAGGGCTGTTCTGAGAAATCCTTAAAATACTACTATGCTACCATACAATCAATGCTTGATGGTGTGGGAAAACAAACTAAACATATACAAACAGATGATATTCGTAATTACCTAACTAGTTATCAAACAAAGAAGAAATCAAGCAGAGTGACAATAGATAACATAAGAAGGATTTTATCTAGTTTTTTCTCTTGGTTAGAAGATGAGGATTATATCTTAAAAAGTCCTGTTAGAAGGATACATAAAGTAAAAACTGCAACAAATATCAAAGAAACCTATTCTGATGAAGAACTGGAGCTTATGCGAGATAATTGTGCAGAAACCAGAGATTTAGCTATGATTGATATGCTTGCTTCTACTGGAATGAGAGTTGGAGAAATGGTTCTGCTAAATAGGTCGGATATTAACTTTAACGAACGAGAATGTGTTGTTTTCGGTAAAGGTGATAAGGAAAGAATAGTTTACTTTGATGCAAGAACAAAAATACATTTACTTAATTATCTTGATAGTAGAACAGATGATAATGTAGCTTTATTTGTTAGCTTGAAATCACCACACACTCGATTATCCATTGGGGGTATTGAAGCTCGTCTTCGTAAATATGGTAAACAGTTGGGGTTGCATAAAGTACATCCACATAAATTCAGGCGTACATTAGCTACTATGGCAATAGATAAAGGTATGCCAATAGAGCAACTACAACAATTGTTAGGACATAGACGAATAGATACAACCTTGCAGTATGCAATGGTTAAACAAAGCAATGTAAAGATTGCACACAGAAAATATATAGGATAGGTAAAAAATGGAGAAATGGAATAAATCTAAAATTAAAGATTTTGCAGAAGTCAAAGGGGGAAAAAGATTACCAAAAGGTAAGCAATTAATCACTACACCGAATAACCATCCCTATATTCGCATAAAAGATTTAGGAAAATCTAAATATTTGCAACTGAATTCTGAATACGAATATGTGGACGACGACACACAAAAGACTATATCAAAATATATTGTTAATGAAGGAGATATTCTTATTAGTGTTGTTGGTACAATTGGATTGGTTGGAATTGTTGGTAACACTTTGGACAAAGCAAATCAAACAGAAAATTGCGACAAAATAATTAATATAAAAGGACTTGATTTAGAATATCTTTATTATTATTTGATATCTGATTTTGGGCAAGAGGAAATAAGAAAAGGTGTTGTTGGTGCTGTGCAACCAAAGTTACCTCTAAAAAATGTTAGGGACATAATGGTTAAATATCCTTCTAAAAAAACACAGAATAAGATAGTTGCTATATTAAGTTCAATAGATGAAAAAATAGAGCTTAATAATAAGATAAACAATAATTTATATGTACAGGCAAGGGCAATAACAAAACAGTGTATTTTAGAAAATGAGGGCAGATACAAAATGATCCCCCTTGTCGACATAGCTTCAATAAATCCCGATACATATTCGCCAAAGGAACAATGGGAATATGTGAATTACCTAGACACGAGTAGTATTACTGATGGATATATTTCAGAAATACAACATATTATTCCATCTTCTGAAAAATTACCTAGCCGTGCAAGACGAAAAATTATTCCTAATGATATTGTATATTCAACGGTGCGTCCAAATCAAAAACATTTCGGCATTATATATAAGCCTGTGAAGAACCTGCTGTGTTCTACTGGATTTGCAGTGATTAGGAGTAAGACACCCACCGTATGCAACGAATTGATTTACTTGTATTTAACAGAAACAACATTCATCGAAAAAATGCAACAATTAGCAGAACAGAGTGTATCAACTTTTCCATCAATAAAGTCTTCTGATTTAGGTACATGTGAAATACCTTGTTTAGAGGAAAGTATTTCAATAAGTCTTACTTCTAAATTGAAATCTATATTTTCACTTATTATGGTAAATCATCAAGAGAATATTTCTTTGGTTGAAATGCGTAATACATTACTGCCCAAGCTTATGTCTGGAGAACTTAGTGTGTCCGATATTGAGTTTTAGGCTACTAAATTATTGTTTATTTTTTGATATTATTTAGTGACAATACTATGCAAGAACCAAATCCCAAAATTCTCATAATTACAGAAGATGTGCCTTAAAAAATCAAGTAATATTGCGTTAATAAGGAGGTCATATTATGCATTTTACTGAAGATATGTTTGAACAAGCAATAATAGAGCTGTTTCAAAATTTGGGCTATAGTCATATCTATGCACCAGATATGGAGCGTGATTATAGTAGCCCTGTGCTTGATAGTGTCCTTTTGGACAGCCTTGTAAAACTTAATAAAGGCTTGCCGATTGATGCAATAAATGATGCTATGGCGAAGTTGCGGGATTTTGACACAGGTAGCCTGCTTCAGAAAAATATGCAGTTTATGGATTATCTTCAGAATGGTGTACCTGTAAAATATTTTGAAAAAGGCGAAGAACGCAGTTCACTTGTATATCTTATCGATTATGAAAATATTGCTAATAACAGCTTTTATGTTGTGAATCAGTTTACATATATTGAAAATGGTAATAATCGCAGACCTGATGTTATTCTCTTTATCAACGGTTTACCTCTGGTTTTGATGGAGCTTAAAAGTCCGTCAAAAGACGAAGTTGGAGCAGAAAATGCTTACAAACAGATTCGCAACTATATGTTAGATATTCCGTCACTGTTTAACTACAATGCTATCTGTGTTATCAGTGACTTGTCTACAAATAAAGCTGGTACTATAACATCTGGCTTTGACCGTTTTATGGAGTGGAAAAGCAAAGACGGTAAAGAAATAGATAATTCACTTATACAGTTCGAGACTTTTTATGAAGGAATATTCCAAAAAGAACGTTTACTTGATATCATCAAGAATTTTATCTGCTTTTCGGTAGATCAGGACAAGACTTTTAAGATTCTTGCAGGTTATCACCAATACTTTGCTGTGCGTAAAGCTGTAGAAAAAGCAAAAATAGCCACTGTTACAGATGGTAAGGGTGGTGTGTTCTGGCATACCCAAGGTAGTGGTAAATCGCTATCTATGGTTTTCTATGCTCATTTGTTGCAAGAGGTACTCGATAGTCCTACTATCGTTGTAATGACTGACCGAATCGACCTTGATGATCAGCTGTATTCTCAGTTTTCCAAGTGTGCGAAGTTTTTGCGACAGACACCTGTTCAAGCTGAAAGTAAAGTACATCTGAAAGAACTGCTCGAGGGTAGAGTAGCAAACGGAATTTTCTTTACGACTATGTTTAAGTTTGAGGAAAGTGAAGAACCACTCTCTACACGCAGAAATATTGTTGTTATGGCTGACGAAGCTCATCGTGGTCAATATGGCATGGAAGAGCGTGTTGTTATGACTGAGAATAAGCAGGGAGAAAAAGAAGCTAGGATTGTTGTAGGCAACGCTCGTATTATCCGTCAGGCTCTGCCTAACGCTACATATATCGGCTTCACAGGAACTCCTGTTTCTACAAAAGATCGTAATACTCGTGAAATCTTCGGTGAATACATCGATGTGTATGATATGACACAGGCTGTTATAGATGGTGCAACACGACCTGTTTATTATGAGAGCCGTGTTGTACATCTGAAACTCGATGAAAACACACTGAAACTTATCGATTCTACTTACGATATACTCGAACAACAGGCAGACTCAGTTACTGTTGAAAAGAGTAAGAAAATGCTCGGCCAGATGGAAAGTGTGCTTGGTGCAGAATCAACAATTAAATCGTTAGTTGACGATATAGTTACTCACTACGAAAAAGAGCGTGCTAATCTTCTTACAGGTAAAGCTATGATTGTAGCTTATTCACGTCCAATTGCGATGAAAATATATCGTCGTTTAATAGAAGTAAGACCTGATTGGAAAGAAAAAGTCGGTGTTGTTATGACTAGTGGTAATAATGACCCTGAAGACTGGAAAGAAATTGTTGGTACAAGGAGTCACAAAGAAGAAATGGCTCGCAAATTTAAGGATAACAACGACCCAATGAAGATAGCTATTGTAGTAGATATGTGGCTGACAGGTTTTGATGTACCTTCACTTGCTACAATGTATGTGTACAAGCCTATGCATGGCTATAATCTTATGCAGGCTATAGCTCGTGTTAATCGTGTATTTAAAGACAAAGAAGGTGGACTTGTTGTTGACTATGTTGGCATAGCTAGTGCTTTGAAACAAGCTATGAGAGAATACACTGCTCGTGACCGTGCAAATTTCGGTGATATGGACATCTCAAAGACAGCGTACCCGAAATTCCAAGAAAAGCTGGAGGTTTGTCGCAGTTTATTCCACACTTTTGATTACAGTGGTTTTATGAATGGCACAGCTTTAGTACGTGCCAGACTTATTGCTGATGGTGCTAACTTTGTTCTTGATGTTAGTGCAAAAGATCGCAAAGATTTATACCTTAAAGAAGCTATGCTTATGAAGCAGTCTTTGTCATTATGTTCAAGTATGACCCATGAAACTGAGCGTAGAGAAGCTGCATACTTTGAAGCTGTACGAGCAACTGTTATCAAGCTTACTTACGGTGGTAATGGTGGCAAGCCAATGTCACTTACCGAGATAAACGCTCAAATTAACGAGTTGCTTAAAGCAAGCATTCAGAGCGAAGGAGTAATTAGCTTGTTTGATAGCAGAACAGTTGGAGATAATTTCTCTCTGTTTGACCCAGCATTCCTAGAAGAAGTTTCAAAAATGAAGCAAAAGAACATTGCTGTAGAAATTTTGAAAAAACTGTTAGCTGAACAAGTGTCGTTGTACAAGCGAACTAACTTAGTACAGTCACATAAGTTTTCTGAGCTGATAACTCGAATTATGAATGCTTACTATAACGGACACATCAGCAACGAAGAAGTTATCAAAGAGCTGTTAGAGGCTGCTGAGCAAATGATGAAAGACTATGTATCTGGTGAGCAACTAGGCTTATCCCAGGAAGAATTAGCGTTTTATGACGCACTCACAAAACCTCAGGCTATCAAGGATATGTACGAAAATGAAGTCCTTGTAGAAATGACCCGAGAGCTTACCGAAATGCTTCGTAAAAACAGAACCATTGACTGGAATAAGAAAGAAACAGCCCGAGCAAAAATGCGTAAAATGGTTAAGAGACTTTTAAAAAAGTACAAATACCCACCCGAACAATATGAAGACGCCATTGAAACTGTTATTGGACAGTGCGAAATGTGGACAGATAATATGCCAGCATAATTATTTGATAAAATATTATAACCACGTTTGTTGTATTTTTTCATAAATATAAGTAGTAAATACATAAGATGTTTTTTCTAATAAATATACGAAAAACATTCAGCTCTTAGGTGTCGTTTTACGCTGAAATAAGAGTTACAGAAAAATTATTACTATATAAAATGAATAATTAAGGTTGATAATATTAATTTTGAAATAATATTTTTTATAATAAAAGAACAAAACTATTGACAGATACGAGAAGATGTTGTATCATACAATATTCACCAGGGTGACATAGCCAACCATATATTATTGGAGGAAACTCCAGAAAGGAGGTATGGTTATGGACGTTAAGGTCATTCTCGACTGGAAAACTGTTGCAGCCCTGGGTGTTTCGGTCATTGGCACCATCTTAGTAATTAAGTTGGAAGCTGATTCGGCTGAGAAAGTATCTACTCATGCAGTAGATGCAGCAAAGGAGTTTGCGATTGCTACTAATAGCAATCGTTAACTCTATTTATGCTAGGGCACATAACCAGTTTGGTTATGTGCCTTTTTGATGTTTGCCCAGAATGGGCAGTAACTTGGTGGTGAAAGTCCACTACAGGCTTGGCAGTAGGAACTGTTAGCTGAGGGCAAGTGCGTCCACCGTGAGGTGGAGTATGAAGTAAGCCTAAGGCAAACTCTTGGTCTGA
>JAZSEI010000094.1:0-2164 GCA_045531635.1 Acutalibacteraceae bacterium | reverse complement strand
AAATTTATAGCCTTATATAATTGAATATTTTTCTGCATAATGGTAAAATATAGAAGTGCTTTTGCACAAAGATTATTTAATTATAAGAGAGGTAAGTTGAATTGAAAATTTTTTCAAAAAAAGTATTAACTACATTGTTAGCTATTAGTATGGTAGCTGCTACAGCAGTTATTAATGCATCTGCAGTTGCTTCTGAGGTTGAAGCAGGTTACAATTATATTTCAAATGAATATTTAAAAATCAGAGAGGACTCTGATGATTTCTGTATTTGGACAACAGGTGGTGACCCAGATATAGCAACAGATGACAATGTTGTTCTTCTTTACGATGCTACATCTGATATGCAGTTATGTATAGATGGTATGAGTGATGACACAAACTCAGGTGGTACTATTACAACAAGTGCTGAAGATAAATCCATCGTAACTGTTTATGCTGATCGTAATGGTATAAGCTCAAAAAGAGTTATTACTTTTATCGAGAATGCTAATGGTATTGAAAACACAGTAGAGGTTAAATTTGTTGTTACAAATAACGACACAGTAGATCATAAGGTTGGTACAAGAATTATGCTTGATACTATGCTTGGTAGTAACGACCATGCTCCATTTAGAATACCAGGTATCGGTGCTTTAACAACAAGACTTCAGCTTGAGGGTGATGATATCCCTGTAATGTATCAGGCATTTGATGATCTTGAAGCTCCATCAGTAATTTCAACTGGTTCGTTTGCTAAGGGTTCTGGTAGACCTGACTATGTTCAGTTTAATAATTACAGTGTATCAAAAAATAGTTATGAGGCTCCATGTGATACCGAAGAGACACTTGGCGATAGCGTTGTAAACGCAGTATGGAAGCAAGCTACTCTTGCTCCAGGTCAAACAAAGGAATATGTTGTATACTATGGTTTAGGTGAGGTTAATGTAAGTGCTGAATCTGAGCTTGTACTTGGTGCAACAAAGGTTGATGCAAACTTTACTGTTAACGAGGATGGCACAGGTTATAATCCAGTTTCAATTATGGGTTACCTAAAGAACTCAGGTGATGTTGTACTAAATAATGCTGAAATAAGCATTGAGTTACCAGAGGGTGTTTCAATTGTTAACGGCGATTCAACTGTAAGCTTCGATACATTAGCAGTTGATCAGGAACAGCAGACTACTTGGACATTCAACGCTGAGCCTTCAAGCACAGAAAGAGAAATCACTGTTACAATTAATGCAAAATCAGATGAGCTTAATGATGTTCAGCCTATAACATATACTTATACTATACCAGCACTTGAATTGCCAACAGAGCCACCAACAGAAGCTCCAACACAGGCTCCTACAGAAGCTCCAACACAGGCTCCAACACAGGCTCCTACAAAAGCACCAACACAGGCACCAACAAAGGCACCAACACAGGCACCTACAACTGCTCCAACAGCAGCACCTACATCAACTGATAGTGGTAAGGTAACAACAGGTGACTCAACACCTCTAGTTGGTATGCTTGCTCTACTTCTAACATCAGCAGGCACAGTTATTACACTTCGTAAAAGAGCTGAAAATAAGTAATAAAGTATAATTAATATTTTATAAATTTCCCCAAGCTATTAGTTGTTTTATGCTGATAGCTTGGGGTTTTAGTTTATATTTAATTAATTGCTATAAAGGTATATAAAATTTTATAAATCGTAAGGCAACCTATAGAAAATAAAATTAATACTAAACACTATTTAAAATCGGTAAAAGATTTTAAAGCAAATTTTGTGCTGGCCGAATACTAATCTACAGCAAGGCTGTCGCCTTGCGAGGACGCAGTATGAAGTACAGTGAAAAATATGCCGAAAAGATTTTTGTATTTTAAATGGTGTTTAGTATAAAATATGTTTAAAATATTATAAATCTAAATAGAGTATTATTTTATTTATACATTATTATAGGAGGTATTATATGAAAGCAAAAACTTATAAAGATATAAAAGGGATAGAAGAATTTTACAAAAGCTTTCCGAACAAAGGGTGGTCTAGTTTCAGTGATATTTTAGAGTTCAGGTATTATAGAAATCACAAAAATTACGAATGGTACGATGATCTATGCATTGACTTAAAAATAAGTGATCTTAGTGGAGAAAATATAATTTTGCTTATGTTCAGAGGTGTTACCGGTGGTGAGAATTT
>JAZSEI010000024.1:0-63988 GCA_045531635.1 Acutalibacteraceae bacterium | reverse complement strand
AGAGGGTCAAGCCCCCTTATGGAATCCCCCACGCTTAGTCCTACTTCATTTTGATTAATGGTAGTTTTATTGTTGTGGTAGTTCCGTTAGGGGTTGTGCGTAGTTCGTCAAACGTAAAGTTTGGGTCCAGCCTTTTCAAAGGCTGGTGGGGTCCAGGGGCAAAGACCCTGGCAAATTCCAATTTTATTTTGCAGAACGCTTATATAAAATATATCCAGCTGGATAAAAAATTACTGTTAAAAATTTCTTGAATGCTGTATTTGGAATTTTGCAAATTTCAGAAAATTTATAGCCATATTCCAAACCATCTCTTGATAAACCTATTATCTGGAACAAAAACTTTTTTGGTGCATATTTTGCATAGTCCCAGCATTCATTTATAAAATGCTTACGCATAAAAAAAGTTTCTTTTAAAGCGTTTGACCTTTTTGATGCTGTAAGTGCATTGTCTGTATCGTTAATATAATATCTTAAAGCTTTATTTATGTATCTAGACTTATACATTCTGCCTATTGTGTTCCAATAGACATTTTCTGGGTAAAAGTGCAGACCTTTTTCTTCTGGGAATGGGTATTTTTGCATAACATCTGTTCTTGTCATACCCCAAAGCTCACCTTTAATTTTATATTTAAGCTTAAAATCAAGGTCGTTACAGTCAATATACTCCTGTTGCATTGGGGTACCAAAAATTTTGCCGTCTAGGTCACAGCAACGACATGAGATTCCGTAAAAGCTGTCTTTTTGCTCCTCTGGAATTTTATTCCATTCTTCAACAAAAACCTCCAGTGCATTGCTTGTACAGCTGTCGTCTGAATCTAGAATTATAAAAAATTCTCCCTTTGCAATTTCTAGTGCTCTGTTTATAGCTATGTGCTTTCCTTGATTTTCTTGATATTTATATATTATCGGAAAAAATGTTGACTCGCTTATAATTTGGTCTACAACCTCTTTTGTATTATCGGCAGAGCCATCATCAATAATAATCCATTCAAAGCTTTTAAAGGTTTGAGAATTAAGTCCGTCAAAAGCTCTTCTTAGTGTTCCTGCACGGTTATACGCAGGAGTAAAAACAGTAATCAAAGGCTTTTCCATTTAGTCTACACCCTTCATTATTTTATTTTCTTTAAGATTTTATTTTTAAGCATTTTTATTTCGCTAGGACTAAACATAATTGGAACACTTACTGCATATCCAACTATTGCAGCCACAAAGCACACTGCTACAAATATACCCCAATTATTCAAATCAATTATATTTCTTATAATAGAGAAGCCTGTAACTATTACAAAAAACGCAAGCCAGCCTCTTAGCATTGATGGGAAAAATGTTGTCTTCTTTTGCTTTAGCAAATGAGCAGAATATATTGGAATAAAGAAAAACGCACGTAAGCTCATAAGCACAGCACTTGTGCCTGCAATAACATAAACATTGTTGTCGCCTAAGTCAAAGAAATTTACAGTGATAAGCACTATTATAATGCTTACTACACCAACACCCAGCGAAACAAGCACAGGTAATTTTAGCTTGTTACAAACTGAATTTAGCATAGTCATACACTGTGTATGTGCTGTAAACAAATATGTAACACAGGTTAACACAGATAAAATCTGAATAACCTGAATTTCTTCTGGAGTCTTTGATGGCTGCCATAAGGTATAGAATTCATAACCAAAGGCTATAAAGCCTGCAATAGGAACAGTAAGAATAAAGCTTAATGTTCTTGATGTAAAGCTAACCTCTTTTACAAGTCCTTTTATATCATTTTTAGCATAAAGAATTGTATAATGAGGTGTAAATACACCACCAATTGTTGCAATTAAGCTACTGATACAATGAGGTATTGTCTTTGCTATTGACAAAATACCCATTAATGTTGCACCAAGTGTTAGATTACACACAAGCAAATCCACACCCGAAATCAAAGCATTACTTAGCTGTGCAAGCGACATCCATAAGCCTGCTGCTAAAATAATTTTTACATATTTAATCTTAAAGCTTTTAAAGCTTATCTGTACATCGGGTAAAATTTTCTTTTTAACTGTAATATTTGTTAAAAGTAAGAACACACCACAAGCAAGTGTTGCCAGTGAAATAAAGTAAAGCTGTGGTGGGAAGCAGGTAAATAACAGTACAATTAGTGCAATTTTTAGAAGGTTAGAAATTATATCACGAATAGAGTTAATTGCTAGTCTGTTCTTTACAAAGGTAGCTGTTGTAAAAATAGCTGTAACCACGCTTATAACAAATGTTAGGAATGTAATACCAAAGGTAATTTTAACGCTACCAATTAGCTTTTGTGGTACATCTAAGAAAACATCTAAATAACAGGTAAATAAGCCTGCTGCAATAAGCATAACACCTGCAAGGAATAAATCTGCTACAAGCACCGAGCTAAATAGCTTTGAAGCCTTCTTTTTGTCACCTTGATGATAAGCTATAGAGATAAATCTGCCCGACATTGAGTTAAGTGCAGATGTTATTATAGTTGCATACTGAACAAAATTATTAGCTAGTCCTATAAATCCATAGCTTTCGGTACCAAGTGCCTCAACAAGATATGGTGTAAGAAAAAAGTTTATTGCCATATTTACGCCAAACGAAATTATTGACGCAAGCAAATTAATTGTCATTTGTTTTCCACTATTTTTTACTGCCATTTTTAATTACTTCCCTTGTGTTGCTATAGATAACAAATACTGCTTTGACCTTTCTCTTTCTTCTAAAAGGTAGTTTTCTAATACTGACCAGTCTGTATCTGCGTCAATATCTGGAGTTAAATCGTGAGCAAGAATACGGTTTTTTAGTCCTAGCTTTATCATAAGCTCTCTTGAACGATTATTTTCTCCAACAGCTGTATCTGTTTCTACTATAAACTTTTTGTGATATATGAGAGAAAATGTGTTGCCGTGGAAAGAATTTGTGCATACATAAGCTGCATTTTTTATTAGTCCGATAAATTTATCGGCAGTTACGGCATCAATATATGTGAGTAAAGGATTGTTAGATTTCTTTGTTTTGTTGCTAAGGTATATTACCCTCATACCCTTTTCTTCTGCAAGTTTAAGTGCATAGTCCACAAGCTTTGCAGGCTTTAGCACATTAAATAGAAAAATGTATTTATCCTTAGGAACATCATCATTGGCTATTTTATCCCACTGTTCCCTATTAAGTAATAATGTAGGGTCTACATGAAGATAAGACTCTTTATCAATAAGATTTTTTACAAGCTCTTTACCACTTTCTTCTCTAACAGAAAGCTCTGTAAAGCTAGAAAGTCTTTCTTTATAAGCGTCAATCTTTTCAGCAGGAAGCTCCTTTGTACCAAAGCTTGCTGCATAAGAATACTTCTGTCCTTCTTTTGCAAAATCAAGAAAGAATACAGGGTCAAAGCCTACACAGGTTGGACTAAAAACCTGATCACTCCCCGAAATAAAACAGTCAAAATCAGATGTACACTCTGAAATAGTATTTGCTGAATATGGCTTTGTCATTTTTAGAAATGTCTTGCCAAAGTATTCAGAGCATTTACGTCTGCGAACAATAGAACGACCATATCTTAACGAAAACGCATAATTTCTAAGTGACTTACCCTTGATATATTTAAAAACCTTTGCTCTATCCTCAATAAATTTACAACGATAATTGACTACCTCGTTGTCAATACCAATATTAAAAAGGAAGTTTTGCAAAGCATAGGTCTGCAAAACTGCACCATAGCTCGAAGCATGGTGAAAGGTAACAATTCCGATTTTTTTAGACATTAGTAATTTCATCCTTTTTAAGTTTTCTATATTTACGAGCAATATTAGCAACCATCGCGTTTGCAAAGAACCAAATAAAAATCTGTTGTTTGTATAGTAGAACATTACCAGACAAACCATATATAAAGCAAGTAAGCTGAATTGCAAATGAAAATGTTAATACAAATCTTTCAGTGTTTGTAATATCTTTTTTTCTAAGCAATGCAATTGTTTGAGCAAAAAAGATAAATAATCCACCAAACAACAGCACACAGCCTACTATTCCTAGCTCACCAAGAAATTCATAATAAATATTATGAGCATAGTATTTCCAATCGCCACCATAAACGGTAACATTGTTTAAAGATAGATAATAGTTATATGTGCCTATACCCAAGCCAAATAACGGATTTTTAGCAAACATCTCGAAGCAATATGGCCACAGATCAAGACGACCAGTAAGATCGCCCATAGAATCTTCACTAAAGCGTTGAAATAGATTTGAAAGCTGAGGAATAAAAGCAGCTGCTATTATAAAACCAACAATAGAGAAAAACAATCCTGGTATAATTTTTACAAGCTTGCCCTTTTTGTTTGATACAATCATAAGCATTACTCCTACAGCTATAGGACACAAGAAAAGCATACGCTTACCTGTAAGAATAAGTGCTGTACACATTATAAGTGCACCAATTACATCTGTAAATTTAAACTTTTTCTGAGAAAAATATTTAGCAAAATAAATAGAAACACCTATATTCATAACGAATGCTGCTTCTGATTTTTCTCTTGCAAATCCAGAATAAGACTTTGCATAGTGAATTTCATTGTAAATCAGCTCATTAATTTCTGGAGATTTTACAGGGTTTACAATGAAAGAAAAATATTTAAGCATAAGATCGTCTATAAAAACAGACATTACAATAGATATTGCAATTATAAGACATACAACCATCATAGCTGTAATTGTCTTTTTATAAAAATCCAAATTATAATCTGCAAGCAAAAAAACAGCACTGGCTATATATATAATTGCAAATTCGGTCGTTTGATCTTGTTTAATGGAATAGAATATTGAAATTCCTATATACAGTACCGAAATCAACATTAAAGAAACTGGTAATGTCAAGCATACTGATTGCTGTTTAAAAACTATAAAGGCAGTTGTAATAATTGCACTCACAATAATTAACGGAGCACGCAGAGCGTGTGGTACAGGAGATACACCACAGGCACATATTATTGTGACAGCCGTAATAAGAAATGTATAGATTAAGTCTTTTAGAGTTATTTTATAAGTTTTATTCATAGAAACATCCCCTATCGAGCATCTCAGCTAAAATTTCGGGTGGCTATTAAACTAATTAATTTAAATTAAGGGCTTGTTTAAAAAATATAAAAAGCTCCGAATTTCTTTTCTAATAGAGTTATTTCGATTATTTCAAACAGCCCCAAGTTTCAGAACAAAATGCTTAGCATATTGCTTATACTGATGTTAATAATTTAACTGATAATTCATATGGAAGCTTACCTAATTTATATAGCTTCCATTTTATATATAATTTTTTTGTAAGATATTTTTTACATATTTCAGGATTTACTGCTTTAAGATACTTTCGTATCTTATTCTGTTCATCCTTAAACATATCTTTACTTCCAAGCATAATTGCAAGCTGTGTAAACCTTAAATATGTTATTACATTGTTTGCAACTGCATAATCTGCAAGTTCTGGATAGGTTTCGTTTATCTTTTGCTCCATTTTTTCTGTAAAATATAGAAGGTCAAGATATTTTTCAGAGAACTTTGTTCTTGACGAGGATTCCTCGTATCTGTAATAATTGTACTTGCAGACATCTTTATAGCAGAGCTTTTCTGCCAACATAAAAATTTCAAAAAGATAGTATTTATCTTCATTGAGCTTTCTTGGCTCCTCGAATCTTACCTTTTTGCATAAATCTGCTGAAATCAGCTTTGTATATATACCTAAATCAATATTAAGAGTGAGCAAGCTTTTTAAAGCCTCTCGTCTGTCATCAAAAACAGTCAGCTTACCTGTCTGTTGAGCATCTATTGTACCATTTGAATTGTGAACGGCATACTTAACCATTGATACATCACAATCGTTGTCGATAATAAGCTTATATAATGTTTCGTAGAGGTCAGCTTCAGGAACATCATCAGAATCACAAAATCCAATGTATTTACCCTTTGCCACAGCTAAACCATTATTTCTTGCATTACATACCCCACCATTTGGTTGGTGTAATACCTTGAAACGACTATCCTTTTCTGCAAAGCTGTCACAAATTGCACCACTTTTATCTGTGCTTCCATCGTCAACAATTATAAATTCAATGTCATTGACTGTCTGAACAGACAGTGCGTTAAGTGTTCTTTCTAGATTAGCTTCTGAGTTGTAAACAGGCACAATAACGGAAATCATCGGATTGTTCATATTAACTCCTACTTTTTAATTTTTTGAAGTAAGTGAAGCAAATGTGTGCGATATAAAAAGCCCTTGCATTTGCCAATAAGTATTTTGCTTTTCTTTATTGGGATTACCTTTTTAACAACTTCGTCAAGTCCGATATCGGTGTTAAGAAGTTTGAAATATTCCTCACGCTTTGGGTTATCGTCAATTGACCTTACAGCGTATGTACCATCGGTATTTATAAGTAAATCTGTGTCAGCGTTGTAAACCTCAAGAGTTTCACTAGCCTTTTTAAATAGCTGTTCAGCCTTGTGATTATGAAGAATAACGGCTGAATATCCCTTGTCATCATCTTTTTTATTTTTTACATAACGTGTTATATCCCAACAGTCAAACACGGTGATATCGCAGTATCGTTCAACTGTTTTGAATGCACAGTCATAGCATGACGGACGACAGCAGACATTCTGAAAAAAGCTTTTCATAAGTAAATCTGTATTAAGACCATTGATTTTTGACTTTCCGTTTTCAAAGTCAATTTTCATAGATGAACAATGGTATCCGTAATGCTTGCTTCTGAAATTTACGCTTTTAATTTCAGAGTTGTATTCCTTTTTCAAAAAATGACGGTATTTATCCCATACCTTTGGTGAAGGTACAGCGTGACATACAAAATCTACTGTAATGAGATTGTCATAAGTTTTTTTTAAAAATGATACAAGTCCAGCAGTCTGGCAAGGTGTACCTGAAAATAGAACAACTCTGCCTTCGTTAAGAAACTCTTTAACTTTAATAAAAGTATCACCCATATCACTTTGAACGTACTTTGAACCTCTGAATTTTTCACCATCAGACTTTGTTTCTGCAAAATCGTGGATTACATTAAAATCCTTGTCAAATGCTCCACCAAAAACTACTCCACCCTGAGCAAACACAACATCAGTCAAAGCAGTAAATGCTCCACCCGATGTACTGCTTGAAAGTACGCTATTATCCTTTGTTCTAACAACGTAGGATTTTGTAATTTCGTCAGTTGGCTTTTCTTTTTTTACAGGACAAACCTTTTCGCAAAGTTTGCAATCAGTACATTTTGATTGGTCAATTTGAGGGTACTTAAAGCCCTCGCTGTCTTCCTGCATTGTAATACATTTCTGTGGACAGATGCTACTACACGCAGTACAGCCACAGCAATCTTTTTTATTTTTTATATCTATCATTTTAATTACTCCTTGCAAAACGCAAGTGCTTCATCTAAAAATGCCTTTGATTTTGCTCTCATATCGTCAACTCTTTTATCAATTGAGTCATAATCTACATCCTTCATAATATCCAGAACATTATTGCCGTTAAAGCGTCTGTCTGCAAGACCCAGATTATCACTTAAGCTGTCGATTCTTGAATTTTTTGAAATCTTTGAAGAATCTGAGTAGCGATTGAAAATCATAAACTTTTTGTGATTTATAACTGAAAAAACAGAACCATGGAAAGAGTCTGTACAAATATACTCTGCACCTCTGATAAGATTAAGGAACTCAATTGGACCAACATCATAAGGTGCATAGTCACCAAAGCCTACATCAGCCTTGTTGTAGCAATCCATATGATGAACAGTAACAATTTTTAAGCCAGTTTCCTTTTGAAGCTTAATTGCCTGAGCACGGTTTTCTTCACTTGTGCCTAAGAAATATGCAAAAATATATGGCTCATCTATAACCCTTTTAACTGGAATTTCCTTTTCCCATTCCTCTTTGGTTAGAAGTAAAACTGGGTCTACAACAACAGGAACATCTCTGCCAGTAAGCTCTTTTACAATTTTTGCACCTGCGTTTTCACGCATACTAATATGATTAACCCTATTTAAGAATGTTTTATAAAGCTTAACCTTATCCTTTGGTAGCTTTGATACACCTATACTTGCTGCATATGAAAATTTAGGAACATTATCAGGTACAAACATAAGATTATGAAAGTTACCTGTAATACCACTTGGGCTCCACAATTGGTCAGACCCCGTAAATACACCATCATAAGATGCTCCTAAAGCCTTTAGCTCGTCATGTCCATAACAAAATTTTGACACATTTTTAAAATGTGACTCAGCAAAATCTGCAAACTTCTGGTTTCTGATTGCATTCTGTTGTTTTACATCCTTGTGAAGTGCTAAGAAGAATTTCTTTTTAAATACCATAAGACACTCACTAACAAGAATACGATTGAATGGCAAGGTCCACACCTTAGCCTCTTTCATAAACTTTAGTGTCCACTTTTTCTTGTATCTGATAACCTCACAGTTAATTCCACGGTTTTTCATCTCTACAGTTGTAGCATAGCTTTGTAGCTGACTACCATAGTTGCAATTTTTATAACAACAACAAAGACCTATTGTTTTCATTTTGTTTCCTCCTAATTTATTGGAATAATTATAAATCTGGCAGAAAACTTCTGAATGAAAAGCAATCTGTCCTGATGATTAAAGGTTTTTCTGATAATACTCAGCACGCTGTGTTCTATCTATATAGAACTCCTGTAGCCAGTCGGCTGTTTCTCTAACATCAAAGCCTGCTTTAGCAACCTCTGGCTGTCCATCTTTACGCTTATAATTGCTTAAAATGTCTAGTGCCTTGTCAGCCCACTGCTCTGCAGAGCTTGAAAGAGAGAATTTTGTAACATTTGGTGTTACAATTGTTTCGTCTGCGATTACATCACTCATAAGAATTGGAAGGCCTGCTGTTTGTGCTTCGATTCCTGTAAGTGGAAGACCCTCCCAAAGTGATGGGAACAAATATATATCAAACGCCTGATACAAACGGCAGGTTTGTACATTTACATAATCCTTTACACCTGTATAGATTATATCGTTTTCAATGCCAAGTGCCTTTGCCTTTGCCTTGATATCGTCCTCTAGTCTACCGTTACCACATAGCACCAAAACAGTGTTAGGATTCTTTTTGTGAATACAGCTGAAGATATCAAGCAGGAATGTATGGTTTTTCTGTTGCATAAATCTTCCGATATGTCCGATTACCAGCTTATCACCAACACCTAGCTCCTCACGCATTTCTCGTCTTACTGTTTCGTCATATTTGAACTTCTCGGTTTCGATAATACCGTTAATATATTTTACCTTACCCTCACGAACAGCCTTTTTACCAAAAATCCATTCTCCGGCTGGAGGTGAGCACATAAACATATCTGTACAATGCTTTTTGATAAACATTTTCTCGTATAAGAAGAAGAAATATTTTAGGTTTACTACAGTTTTAGCGTTATGGCTGTGACAAATACGTGTAGGAATACCCATTTTATGAGCATATTCAAGTGTCCATAGGCTAAGCTCCTGATGAGCATGGAAAACCTTGTATTCTGGGTGCTCCTCAAAAACCTGCATACACTCTTTTTTAAACTGATTTAGGTGCAGAGGGTTAAAAGGACAGGTTCTATATATCTTTCCACCATATTCCTTTATTTCTCTTTCATAAAATCCCTCTTGTGGACGATGAACAAGAAAATCGAACAAAAGTCTTTCTTTGTCTATATGTCTGTATAGATTCATTACAAGTGTTTCGATTCCACCTGTATCCATCAAAGCGATGTTATGTAAAACTCTTATTGGTTCCATAAAATTCCCTCTCTTTTATTTTTTAAGCTTGTGTATAGTTGGAATAACAAGGTCGTGTACAATTCCTATTGACCATGCCACAAAGCCCTGTGGTAAAGTTCTGAACATTTTATACATAAGCTTTTTTGCACCACTTCGTTGGTCTTTCCAAAGTGGCTCGTCAGCCCATTCACTGCCTGCTTTAAATTCAAGGTATTTATCAAGCATTGGGTGCATATTATTCTCTACCCAAGGACGGCTACCGTCCATAAAGCAGGTTGTAAAGTGAACAATGCAAGGATTTTTAATAGCTTCTTCTACCTCTGCCTGACTGTAATATTGTGATACCCTTTTTGCTTTAAGCAAATTTTTATATTTAAGATAAAATACTATCGCATAAGCATTATAATTCAAAGGCACTACTATCTTTTCTTGCTCTGTTACACAAGCGTTAAGTACAGGTTGGTCAACAAACGAAAGTTGTTTATGCTCTTTAATAAACTTTTTAAACTTTTCTTCAAGTCCCTTTTTACGGATACTGTCAAGATTAAGCATTATGTTACCAGCATGTATATATGTATCTGTTACATCCATATCAATCTCTTTTTTATAGTTGTCACCAATACACTCTAAAGCACCTGCCACAACAGCATCACCCATCTCTGTATTCCATAGTGGCTCTAAAGATGACATAATCATTGTATCGCAGTCAATATGTATTACCTTTTCAACCCATTGTGGTAACAAGCTTGCATAAAAAAGTCTTGCAAATGTGCTTATATTCCATCTACCTATATCAATAGAAGTACCTGTTAGCTTTTCGATGTCTACAATAGGTATAAAATATAGCTTTCTTCCAAAGCTGTCGCACATTTTTTGGAATTTAGCCCTGTTTGGCTCTGAAATACCGTTATCTATAAGAAAAATATTTAGCTCTTCACTTTCTTTGTTGTTTACAAGCAGTGAATACATTGATATACCTGCAACAAGAGAATAGCTGTCTGAGCTTGAATAAACTACGTTCATTTAGTCCTCCAAAATCTGTTTATACAAAACGCTAAATTACACCAAGTATAATTAATAGTAGTAAAATATTTTTAGGCAGATTTTGCACTGAACAAATACTTCCCCACAAGAAAGCTATCGCCTTTGAAGGACATAGTATAAGCTCAAGTACAAAATATGCCGAAAAGATTTCTGTATTTTAAGTTTTGTTAATTATAAGTATTTTTCCTGATATTCCTTAAATGACTGAAGATTTTTATCTTTATCTGCCATTATAAGATTTTCGATACCACCAATTTCATCAAATGGCCATTCAATGTTAAAATCAGGGTCGTTATACATAATACCATCGTCATACTCACCATAGAATTTCTCTCCACACTTGTATGAAACTACTGATGGCTCAAGCACTAAATAACCATGTGCAAAATGCTCTGGTATATATAGCTCGTGCATATTCTCTTCTGAAAGATAGAAGCCCTGCCATTTTTTAAATGTAGGTGACTCTGGGCGTAGGTCTACTATTACATCAAAAACCTTACCCTTCACACAGCGAACAAGCTTAGCCTGCTCGTGTACTCTCTGAAAGTGAAGTGCTCTTATTACACCCTTATGAGAAACAGTGTAGAAAACCTCTGCAAGGTCATACTTAAGACCATTAGCCTCGAAAACCTCTTTTGAGTAATCCTTTATAAACGCACCTCTTATATCAGTTGCACAGAAAGGCTTAATCAGATAAGCTCCTTCAAAGTCTGTTTTGCAAAATTCAAATTTTTGTATCATTTATTACACCTTGCTTTCTTAGTTTGTTGTAAAAGCAATTTCTGTTTATTTATTAATTTAATGACTTAAGCCATTCCATTGTAAGAGAAATACCCTCAACAAAAGATATTGTAGGCTTAAAGTTACAATCTGTTTCAATATCTGTAGTATCGAAGCACTCAAGTGGAATATTTACACCTGTAAAAGGTACATCACCAAATAAAGGTACAGAGTCTGGAGCAAGAGTTTGTAGTAGCTCTACAATAAACTCCTTTAGTGGTCTAGCGTGACCACTACCAATTGTGTATTCCTTATTTGGCTTACCATGCTCACCGATTGCTACAAAAGCCTTTGCAACATCATCAATATAGATGAAGTCGTAATTCTGAGTAGCTGCTGTAAACTGTAGTGGCTCATTAGCAATGATTTTTCTGATTGTTGTATTTACAAAACGTGATGAAAGCTCGCCTACACCGTATGTGTTTGTAATTACAGCCCAGCAAAGGTCAATATTTAATGAGCTTGCAAGAGGCTTACAGATTGTTCTTGCATATAGCTTGGCTGCACCATAAATATAGCCAACACTTGGCTCGCTACCCTGTGTGCATACAGCCATATATGTTTCTTTCTCCATAATTGAGCCAGCATTTACAAACTTCTTACAGTTCATACTGTCTGCTGTTTTTAAAGCCTGTACAGTCCAAAGTGCATTCTTTGTCTGTACATTTTCGTCACATCTTAGCTGTGATGATACACCAACCCAAGCAAAGTGATAAAACACATCAATATCTCTGTCTGTAATTTTCTCTGGTAAAGTTGCAATACTGTCAAGGTCGCAATAAACAATAGAAAGATTATCTAAACCCTTGATACTATCAATGTTTTCGTTTTCATCTTTAATAACAGCGTAAACCTTTACGCCCTTACTACAAAGCTCTTTACATACATGAGAGCCTACAAATCCGTTTGCACCTGTTACTATAACCTTATTCATTTATAAAAACCTCTTTGTATATAGTGTATATGTTATTATATCTGACTTTTTAAAAAGTTTTCTATTTGCTCATCCATACATTTGCGTATGTCACCATTGTTTAGCCACACCTGTGACCACTCTACAGTTTTTTCAACTGCATCTGTAACATGCCAATGTGGCTTCCAGCCGAATACAGCCTTTAGCTTTGAACAGTCAAGCTTTAAGAAGTTAGCCTCGTGTACAGCGTTTTCTTCGCTTTTATCTGTTCTTGAAATTTTACCGTCGCAGTATTTTACAAACATATCAACAAGCTCACCTGTTGTAACACAGTCACACTCATCAGGACCAACATTGTAGTAGTCTGCAACGCTGATATCCTCGTACTGAGCCTTTGCAATCATAAGATATGCAAAAAGTGGCTCTAGCACGTGCTGGTATGGACGTGTTGAATATGGATTACGCACTGTAATTTCTTGATTATTTTCAAGTGCACGCACGCAATCTGGGATAATTCTGTCATTTGCAAAATCACCACCACCAATTACATTACCTGCACGGGCTGTAGAGATTGCTACCCTGCCGTCTGCAAAAAATGAATTTTTGTAGCTGTGAGTTACAAGCTCGCTACAGCTTTTACTATTTGAATATGGGTCAAAGCCGTCTAGAGGCTCGTTTTCACGGTAGCCCCACTGCCATTCTTTATTTTCGTAAACCTTATCTGTTGTTACATTTAAAAATGATTTAACACAATCAGAAAGTCTGACACACTCCAAAATATTTACTGTACCCATTACATTTGTTTCGTATGTATAGGCAGGCATTTTGTAACTGTCACGCACTATAGGCTGTGCAGCAAGGTGAAGCACTATTTCTGGCTTAGCCTCATCAAAAGCCTTCTTTAGAGAATCATAATCACGAATATCGCCTATTATTGAATTAACATCGTTTTCGATACCTGCTATTTCAAACAAGTTTGGGTTTGTAGGTGGCTGTGTTGAATAACCTGTAACCTCTGCACCCCAATTTGCAAGAATTTTACATAGCCAGCTACCTTTAAAGCCGGTATGTCCTGTTACAAAAACCCTTTTACCTTTATAAAAATTCTGCATTAATCTTCCCACACTTTCCAAGGAGCCTTATTCTTTTCCCATAGCTCCTCAAGCTTCTCTTTATCACGCAAGGTATCCATACACTGCCAGAAGCCCTCGTGCTTGTAGCACATTAGCTGTCCGTCCTGTGCAAGCTTTTCCATTGGCTCACGCTCAAACATTATTGTATCGTCCTTAACATAGTCAAGTACCTTTGGAGAAAGCACCATAAAGCCAGCGTTTATCCAGCCAGAGTCAACATCACTTTTCTCTCTGAATGCCTTAACCTCGTCATCATCAGAAAGGTCAAGAACACCAAAACGGCTACCTGGCTTAACTGCAGACATTGTTGCAAGCTTACCGTGTGACTTGTGGAATTCTAGTAGCTTATCAATATCAACATCAGCTACACCGTCACCATATGTCATAAAGAATGGTTCGTCACCCAGATAATTTCTTACTCTTTTTAGTCGTCCACCTGTCATAGTGTTAAGACCTGTATCAACAACAGTTACCTTCCACTGCTCTGCTCTTTTATTATGAACAATAATTTTATCATCCTGTGTAAAATCAAAAGTGATATCAGATGTATGCAAAAAGTAATCTGCAAACCATTCTTTTATAATATGTTGCTTATAGCCTGCACAAATTACAAATTCATTAACACCAAACTTAGAATACATTTTCATTATATGCCACAAAATTGGCATACCACCAACCTCTATCATTGGCTTTGGTTTGAATCTTGATTCTTCAGAAATTCTTGTTCCGAAGCCACCAGCAAGAAGAACTGCTTTCATTTTTTTACCTCTTCCTAAACTATATAACTTTTTTAACACGATTTAGTATAATTAATAACCGTAATACTCGTAAGCGTCTGACTTTGATTTCTTCATCTTTGAGAATTTAACCTTATTCAGAATAACGCCCAATGTTTTACCACCTGAACGCTTAACTGATTCTAGTGTTCTGTTAAGCTCTGGGTAAGTTGTCATATTATTTTTAACAACTACAACTACACCATCTGAATGCTTTAGTAGTGGAACAGAGTCGATAACTACACCTATAGGTGGTGTATCGAAGATAATATAATCATATTCCTTTTCAAGTGACTGTATAAATTCTGTCATCATATCACTTGACAGAAGCTCTGATGGGTTTGGTGGAATTGCACCATAGCAAACTGCTTTAAGAGTATCTAGCTTTGTACTCTTTATAATATCGCTAGCTTCACATTCGTTATTAAGATAATTTGTCAGACCTGGGGTTGGTTCAACCTTTAATGTTGAATGAACCTGAGGACGACGCAAGTCACATTCGATTACAATAACCTTTGTATCTACCTGCTGAGCAAGTGCAAGTGCTACATTCATAGCTGTAACGGTTTTACCCTCACCTTTTCTGGAACTTGTAAAAGCAACCTTTTTACAGCCTTTTTTAATAATTGAATATGCAATATTTGTTCTTGCTGTTTTGTAGGATTCTTTAATTCTAAAACCCAAAAGCTCGGTATCTATAGAACGCTCAATGTTTTTCTTAGCCATTATGCTTACCACCTTTCTTTACTCTTCTCTTAGTCTTTATTATATCTTTATTATTCGCATAAGATTCAAAATCTGGAATTACAGAAAGAATAGGCAGACCACAAATCATACTCATATCATCCTCGTATTTAACCTTTATATCAAAGAAATCTCTTAAAAAGGCTATTACAAGTGTAAGCACCATACCAGCAAAAAATGCAAGTAATACATTCTTGGTTACATTAGGTGATGTTGGTCTTTTTGGTACTGTTGCCTCGTCAACAATTCTTAGCTGATAATTGTTAACAAGTAAGTTAGAAATTGTTTCTGGTGCAACAATTGACACAGCATCTGCAATATTTTTAGCCTCGGTTGGATCTCCAAAAACAACCTTAGCCATAAATACCTCGGTATTTTCTACATTTGAAAAAGAAATGGCATTTGCAAGCTGTGACGGAGTATATTTGCCGTCTAGCTGTTCTGAAACAGCATTATAAAACTTATTTGTGTCAAGCATTTCTATATATGTTGTAACTAGCTTTGAGGTGTAGTTATATGTGCTTAAGTCCTCATTTGCACTGTTATCTGCATAGTCTGCACTAACATAGAGCTTTACAGAAGAAGTGTATGTTTTTTTGATAAACAATGTTGTAACAAAATAAGAAGCTGCTGCAAAAAGTAAAGATACAGCAATAATTAAAGCTAAATTCTTTTTAATGATTCTAAAAATGTCCTTAAAAGAAATTTCCATAAAACGACCTCCGAAAGTTAAAAGATATGCTAAAAATAAGTATAATGTATTTATACATTCCCTTAGATTATATACCTAAAAATCTTTATTTTCAATAAGAAAATACATTTTAAATACTTCCAAAACTAATATTGTTTATTATCAACTAAAACTAGCAAAAAGGGAGGTATATTTTATTCACTCGTTTAATACTAATACCTATTTAATACTAATACCTGTTTTAAAACTAGACAGCTTACCAGCAGAATTTGCAATAAACGCAAAAAGCTTAGAAAGCATTCACCTTCTAAGATTTTTATTCTACAATATACAACGTATTTTAAATTATTAACCGAATTATTTTATAAATAAAAAACTCGAAATTCTATAAAGCAGAATTTCGAGTTTTCTTTATGGCACTGACAAAATTACAATGCCCTTTTTACTATTTCTGTTTTAAACAGTAGATAAGTCTGAAAAGATATCCATAGTTAAAAGAGAAATAGTAATATACCTGTGTTATAACAGGTGTATTATTTTGCCCCTAAAGCGAAACGAGGGCTCTTGATAATATTTTATGCTACATTAAACATTTTTATTCAGAAAAGTTTGAGGGTTTATATAATTTCCGTCCTTTTGAATTTCTAAATGAATGTGTGTTTCTTTTTCTTTTTCACAAGGTACACTGTTGGCAACTCCTATTAGATCACCAGCATTTAAAGCTAAGCCTATAGCAAGACTTTCATCACAGTCAACGCCATAGTACATTGCTGTAAAGCCGTCATCAAGCTCTAGCTTTACTCCTTTACCATATAATGTATCATCAATAAAATCTGTTACAGTACCTGCTGATACAGCATACACCTTTTCGCCCTCTTGCGCTGAATAGTCTGTACCCTTATGAACTCGCCAATCCTTTAATGTTTCAAAATAAACTACCCTATCGCCCGAAAACTCTGCTAACACCTTTGCGTTTTCTATAGGCAATATTTTTTCTGGTTGAGTTTCTTCTTCTGGTTGTTCGGTTTTTTCTTCTGTTGGTTCTTCTGTAGGTTCAGTTGGCTGTGTAGGTGTTTGACTTTCAGTTTTTTCTACACCTTCTAGCTTAGCCTCTGCCTGCTTGTTTTGTGGCTCGGTTGCTATTATCACAGAATCAGGAACATCTGTATCATTCATATAATCAACCACATCTGAATAGGTATACCAGCCAGCAGCACCTATTGCACATAGGCATAAAGCAAACACCACATAAAAACCTTTAGTGTATTTTTTCTTTTTCTTAGCTATTTCCTCTTCGCTTTCAGTTTCGTTATATTCGTATTCCATATCGTCCATTTTGTACCTCCATTTTGATAAATTGGAATTTATCGAAAAGTTAAGATTAGCACAAACCCAAACTTAAAGTTTGGGTAAAGCCTTTTTAAAGGCTTTTGGGGTCGTGGGGCAAAGCCCATCGTGGGATTTTAAAGGGTGAAACCCTTTAACTCATAGTTTTTCCTAAAAATGCCTTGAAAAGGCATTTTTAAATAATCTTGAGAAGTTAAGGGCTTTGCCCTTAAAACCCACGAGGGCGTTGCCCCGAGCAATCAATTTGCTTTGCAAATTGGTTACATTACCCCATAAACTTTTGAAAAAGTTTAATCAAAACTTTTAAGTCATCTCGCCATTAGTAACTGCGTAAGCAGTTACATAAATTCCAATTTAGCTATTAATTTATGTAACTATTATTGGCAATACAAATGGAAATATTCACACGCATAAAAAAATACTCCCAGCGTAAAGCTTGGGAGCATTTTTATAATTTATTATTCACGTTATATACAGCTTATCTTGTGCCAAAAATTCTGTCACCTGCATCACCTAAACCAGGTACTATATAGCAATTTTCGTTCAAGCCCTCGTCCTTAGACGCACAGAACACCTGTACATCTGGGTGAGCCTCGGTAAGTGCTTTTATACCCTGTGGTGCTGCAACTATACATAAAAATTTAATGCTTTTAGGATTGCTCTTTTTGATAATTGAAATTGCATCTACTGCTGAGCCACCTGTAGCAAGCATTGGGTCAAGTACAAATACATCTCTTTCGTTGATGTCTGCAGGCAACTTTTTGTAATACTCTACTGGTTCAAATGTGCTATCGTTGCGATACAAACCAATATGACCAACCTTTGCAGCAGGTATCATCTGAAGCATTGCGTCAAGCATACCACTGCCTGCACGCAAAATTGGCACAAATGCAAGCTTTCTACCTGCAAGCACCTTTGTTTTTGCCTTTGCTACTGGTGTTTCTATTTCGATACTTTCTAGTGGCAAATCTCTTGTTGCCTCGTAGCACATAAGCATAGCAATTTCTGACACAAGCTCTCTGAACATTTTACTGCCTGTGTTTTTGTCTCTTAAAAATGTAAGCTTATGCTGAATCAAAGGATGATCTAATACTGTTACCTGATTATTCATACTGTTACCTCCTTAAAGTTTTATACTATTTCTGTTCTAAACAGTGGATAAGATTTTCGAGCAGATTTTTTATCTGACGAATAGCATACCACAGCAAGGCTGTCGCCTTGCGAGGACAGGCTATGAAGTCAGATAAAAAAATATGCCGAAAAGATATCTACTTGTTAGAGCTGAAATAGTATTACATATAGTAATTATAGTTAAAATTATTCAGCGTCCTCAATATCCTTAATCATACAAACTCTGTTTATATGTCTGCCACCCTCAAATGGTGTGTTAAGGAAAATATCTGCTAAATGAATTGCTGTTTCTTCGTTAATAACTCTGCCACCTAAGCAAAGCACATTTGCGTCGTTATGACGACGTGTCATTTCTGCACAGAAGTCGTTTGTAACAACTGCTGCTCTTACACCCTTAACCTTATTAGCAACCATAGATACACCTATGCCTGTGCCACAACAAATTATACCTAAAGTACATTCCTTGTTAGCTACGGCACGAGCAGCTTTTTCTGCAAAAATTGGGTAATCTACAGACTCTGTGCTGTTTGTACCAAAGTCCTTTACTTCTACACCATTATCTAAAAGGTGCTTTTTTATTGCCTCTTTAATTTCAAATCCACCATGATCTGCTGCTAATGCTATCACTTTTAATTTCTCCTTTATGTATAATTTTATTAATTTTCTTTTTTAAGCTTTTTCTGTAGCTCTCGCTGTGCTTGTGGCAAGCTTAGATATGAAGGCAAAAGCTGTTGTGATGTAACCGTTTTGCCAATTTCAACAAGCTTTTGTGCTGCCATAGCCACACCAGATGCTTGCTGATATCTTAAATGTGCTGGTGCAATGCGAAAATCTACTTTGCTATTACACATTAAGCGATGTGCAAGCTCTGCACCGTCACCAACCAACACAACAGTTTTTAAACCATATTTTTCATTAAGCTCAGCTTCAAGCTCTTCGTAAGAAAGCACTCTGTCTTCACATAATCTTTTAACTGTACCATCTGATTTACATTCAAACAAAGCATTAAAAAATCTATTACATCTGGCATCTATTACAGCACACACTATTATATCTGAATATGCATAATTATATGCCATAGCCTCGAGAGTTGAAACAGGTACACAAGGCTTATTTTCGGCAAGAGATAATCCCTTTATAGCAGAAATACCTATACGCAAGCCTGTAAACGAGCCTGGACCTACCGAAACTGCAAAGTAATTTACATCACTTAAGCTCAAATTAGCGTTGTCAAGCATTGCTTGTGCCATTGGCATTAATGTTGTGCTATGAGTTAGCCCAGCATTTATATAGCTTTGTGCCAATATTTTATCATCACTAAGATAAGCAACTGACGCTGCTGTAGAAGAAGAATCCATTGCCAGAATATTCAACCCGACTGTACCTCCTCAACTGTTAAAATTCTTTCGTTTTCGTCACTACCCTTTTCTATAGTTATTCTTATATACTCATCGGGCAGTGCGTTCTCTATATTTTCACTCCACTCAATTACAAGCACACCTGTATCTAAATAGTCAAAAAAGCCTATTGAATAAAGGTCGTCCCAGCTACTTATACGGTACATATCAAAATGATAAATACTGCATTTGCCGTGGTACTCGTTTACAAGTGCAAAGGTTGGGCTAGAAACACAATCTTCACAGCCCAAGCCCTTGGCAACTCCTGTAGTAAAGGCAGTTTTGCCCATACCAAGACCACCAAAAAGAGCTATAACCTCTGTACCCTTTAAATTCTTAGCTATTTCTTCACCTATTTTTAAGGTATCCTCATACGAATGGCTGTAGTAAACCTTACTCAATTTACTCACCTATTAGAACAAACCTGAAATTACGCCGTTTTCGTCTACATCTATTCTTTCAGCTGCAGGAACCTTTGGCAAGCCAGGCATTGTCATAATATCGCCTGTGTAAATTACAACAAAGCCAGCACCGTTAGATAGCTTTACATCTCGTACAGTAATTGTATGACCTGTAGGAGCACCTAGCAAAGCAGGGTTATCTGACAATGAATACTGTGTTTTAGCTACACATACAGCAAGCTTATCGCCACCAAGCTCTGATATTTTAGCTAGTGCCTTTTCTGCCTGTGCTGTAAAGATAACATCATCTGCACGATAAATTTCTGTTGCAATCTTCTTTACCTTTTCTTTTATTGTAAGGTCTATATCATAAAGTGTTGTAAAGCTACTTTCTTTTTCGCAAGCGTCTACAACCTTTTGTGCAAGGTCCTTACCACCTTCGCCACCCTTTGCGAACATCTCGGCTGTTGCAAAGTCTGCACCCTTATCGTAGCAATACTGACGAATAAACTCAAGCTCTTCTTCAGAGTCAGTAATAAACTTATTTATAGCAACCACAACAGGCACACCATATTTTCTCATATTATCAATATGAACACCAAGGTTTACAATACCCTCTTTTAGTGCCTCTAGGTTAGCTTCTCCAACATTTGCCTTTGGTACGCCACCATTGTATTTTAGTGCACGACAAGTAGCAACCAATACCACAGCACTTGGTTTAATGCCTGCGTATCTGCACTTGATGTCTAGGAACTTTTCTGCACCAAGGTCAGAACCAAATCCAGCCTCTGTAATACAGTAATCACCTAGCTTTAAAGCAAGCTTTGTAGCTCTTACAGAGTTACAGCCGTGTGCAATATTAGCAAAAGGACCACCATGCATAATAGCAGGAGTACCCTCTAGAGTTTGTACTAAATTAGGCTTTAATGCGTCTTTAAGCAATGCTGTCATAGCACCATTAGCCTTTAAATCCTTAGCATAAACAGGTGAACCATCATACTTATAAGCTACAAGAATATCGCCAAGACGCTTTTTAAGGTCTACAATATCAGAAGCAAGGCACAAAATAGCCATAACCTCACTTGCAACTGTAATCTGGAATGAATCCTCACGTGGTACACCATTAATTCCACCACCTAAACCAGCAACAATAAATCTAAGCTCACGGTCGTTCATATCTAGACAACGCTTAAATAAAATCTGGCGTGGGTCAATACCAAGTGTGTTACCCTGCTGAATGTGGTTATCAAGCATAGCACACAAAAGATTATTTGCTGATGTAATAGCGTGCATATCACCTGTAAAGTGAAGGTTAATATCCTCCATAGGTAGTACCTGTGCATATCCACCACCTGCAGCACCACCCTTAATACCAAATACAGGGCCTAGTGATGGCTCTCTTAGTGCTATAACGGCTTTTTTGCCGATTTTAGCCATTGCCTCACCTAAACCAGCTGTAACAGTTGTTTTTCCTTCTCCGGCAGGAGTTGGATTGATAGCGGTAACAAGAATAAGCTTACCATCTGCCTTATCCTTTAGTCTGTTAGCCAGTGAATCATTAAGCTTTGCCTTATATCTGCCGTAAGGCTCAAGCTCCTCGTTTGTTATTCCCAGTTCAGTTGCTACATCTGCAATTGGTCGTAATGTAGCCTGCTGAGCTATTTCGATATCAGAAAGCAAAACAAACACCTCCAAGTAAATTTGCCCTAATTATAACATATCAATCGGATACAGACAAGTAAAAACGAAAATTTTGCCTTTATAAATAAGATTGTCTTTTTCTTAATTGATTCATAGAGAAATCGCTATTTAGCAAATACTTATAGCACTATAATTTATAGCATTATAAAAACAAAAAGCTTGAGAATACTCCCAAGCTTTTTAATAAAAATTAATTTTTAACAAGTATTTTTTAACACTAATTAATCATAATCCTCGATATTTACTTTTTTACCTAAGAATACAAACAGCAGAGAAATAATTAAACCAATTACCAGCATAATAACTCCTACTACATTCAAGCTTCCCTCAGGCATAGAGCAACATACTCCACCTATTGAGCCAACTAAAAATCCAAGAACCATATAATTAGCAAGCCCGTTAAATTTATTAAATATAAACTTTATAAATCTTGAGAAAATAACCATTGCTGCTACAAACGCAACACCAACCACTCCAATCACAACTATATCAAGGGATTTTGCAGCAGCTATTAAATTATCGTAAACACCCATAACAATAAGTAGCATTGATATACTCATACCAGGAACCAAGCTGGCCATACCTGTAACTGCACCACTAAGTGCAATATAAGCAAGATTAACATTACTATCAGCAGACCCAGACGCTACTGCACCCTCGCTCATAACACCTATAACAAAGGCTATTGCAACAGCAATTAAAGCACCCAGCAGATAATGCCACTTAAATTTATTCTTATTAGCCTCTTTATATATCATTGGCAAATTACCTGCAATAAGACCTATAAACAGCATATAAACAGCACTTTCGTACGCATTAAACAAGTAATCAAACACCAGAACAAACAGCACAAGGCTTATTGCTGCACCTATTCCCATTGGAAATAAAAATTTAACATTGCTTTTAAAGTTTTTAAAAGGGTTAGAAGTTATATCTATAAGCTTATCATATATACCCATAATAATAGCCATAATACTTCCACTAATACCTGGTGCAAAAATACTTATTCCCAAACAAAAGCCACACAAAACTCTATATAAAAAACCTTTCATATATCTACCTCTCAACCTTTAATTTATAGCAAATCCAGCTACAGTTATTTGGGGTATTATAACATTATAAATCATATATATCAATATTTCTATTTAAATATCACCACCAAATCATAAAAACTTCATATTACTGTTCTTATGTGAAATTTTTGTAAAATAAAAAAAGCAGAAGTCTGTAACCAAACTTCTGCAAATTCCTGTTAGGTATTTGTCACATCATAAACCTTTTATAATATGAATACCTTTTTTAATATATACCCAAAATTCTGCCTGATGCAGAATCAATAACAAAAAATACCGATTTTCTATATACCTTCCAAATAATACCTTTTTTTCAAATAGGCTTCCAAAATACCTTTTTAATATACCATTAATACTCTTTTCATATGAATACATACTTCCAATAAATATCTTTTTTAGCATACCTTCTTTGGTAGCTTTAGGTTGTTGTACCACTGTTTGGTACTCAGGACCCCGTTAGCAGAAACTTTTGTAAACCTGTAATCGTGCGAGAAATAACAGGTGAATATTAACCAAAAGCTTCTGAAACGGATACATTTAAAATTTAGGATAATTTTTCAGTTCAAAGGCAATAAAACTACTGATGATATTTTAATTTGTCCTGATGAATTGTAAGGAAGAATCATAACACTGCTTGGCTTTAAAGTGTTGTGTTATGTTATGTATGAATATTATCACACATTTTCAAAAATTTCGATTTTAAAGCGTGAAATACAGGCTTACAGCGTCAAATACATAAAAATAGCATAAAAAGCACACAAAAAACACCCATACATAAATAAAACCTTCTGTTTAACACTATATACGAGGTGATTAAAATGGCTAAAAAGGGAATGAAGCGAATAGACCGTACTCATACAAAACCACGCAACACAGAGCCACCCGTACCCGAAATCCAAGGCAAAGCAAAGCACGCTAAAGCTCATGTTAACTCTATAATTACTGGCACAACAGCACCATCTCAAAAGGTTTTTCACACTAAACCCTATAAAGCAGAAAAACCAATTTCTTCTGTTTACTCTACTATAGATACCGACCTTGCCAGAGATAACCTTGAAAACGATATACCAGCAGCAGATTTACAGGATTTATAGTAGATAGTATAACTATAGATAGTTAATTTTATGATTATTTTCTATAGTATGTTTTTCTTGTTTTTACTAATTTCTGTTTAGTGTAAATGGTAGAATAAATTCTGCCATTTAAAAAGGAGTTTATCAGTGTGCGTATTAGATTACACCGATAAACTCCTTTTATTTTTATTTTCTTCCACTTTATCCTTCTAACAACGGTGCAAGGTATTTGCCTGTGTAGCTATCAGGATTTTTTGCTACCTGTTCTGGTGTACCCTTGGCTACTACAGTACCACCTCTGTCACCACCCTCTGGACCTATATCAATAATATAGTCAGAGGTTTTTATAAGGTCAAGGTTATGCTCTATAACTATAACCGTATTGCCTGCGTCTACAAGCTTTTGCAAAACCTGAACAAGCTTGTGTACGTCTGCAATGTGCAAGCCTGTGGTTGGCTCGTCTAAGAAATAAACTGTTTTACCTGTTGAGCGTTTTGCAAGCTCGGTGGCAAGCTTTACTCGCTGAGCCTCACCACCAGACAAGGTTGTTGCTGGCTGTCCAAGCTTAATATAGCCCAAGCCTACATCAAGCAAGGTTTTTAGCTTACGGTGAATTTTAGGCATATTTGCAAAAAACTCTACTGCTTCTTCTACAGTCATTTCAAGCACATCATAAATAGATTTACCTTTATATTTAACCTGTAGGGTTTCACGATTATAGCGTCTACCCTTACAAACCTCACAAGGAACATAAATATCTGGCAAAAAGTGCATTTCTATTTTTAAGATACCATCACCTTGACAAGCCTCACAACGTCCACCCTTTACATTAAATGAAAATCTGCCTGTGCTATAGCCACGCATTTTTGCATCCTGAGTAGAGGCAAAAAGCTCTCGGATATCTGTAAATACTCCTGTATAGGTTGCTGGATTTGAACGAGGTGTTCTGCCTATAGGTGATTGGTCTATATTAATTACCTTGTCGAAGTTTTCTATACCAGTAATTTCTCTGAATTTACCAGCCTGACATTTAGTACGATTTAGCTGTGATGAAAGATGCTTGTACAAAATCTCGTTAACAAGTGACGACTTACCCGAACCCGAAACACCAGTAACGCAGATAAACTCACCAACTGGAAATTCTACTGTAATGTTTTTAAGGTTATTTTGCTTTGCACCCTTAACAACAAGCTTCTGCCCTGTGCCCTTTCTACGCTCCTGTGGAACTTCAATTTTTCTTGTACCACTTAGATATTGACCTGTAATCGAGTTCTTACAAGCAAGTATTTTATCAATGCTACCACTACACACTATATTGCCACCGTGTACACCAGCACCAGGGCCTACATCTATAATATAGTCAGAAGCCTTCATCGTGTCTTCGTCGTGCTCTACAACGATTACTGTATTGCCTAAATCTCTTAGCTTTTTAAGGGTTGCAATAAGCTTGTCGTTATCTCTTTGGTGCAAGCCTATGCTAGGCTCATCAAGAATATAGAGAACACCCATCAAAAAAGAGCCTATTTGAGTAGCAAGACGAATACGCTGGCTTTCGCCACCACTTAATGTACCAGATGAACGTGAAAGTGTAAGGTAATCAAGTCCTACGCTGTGCAAGAAGCCTAAACGGTTATTAATTTCTTTAATAATTGGCTCGGCTATTGCTTTTTCTCTTTGTGACAGCTCAAGAGAATCAACAAACTCCATTATCTGCACAACAGATTTATCACATAAATCAGAAATATTTATATCGCCAACAGTAACACCAAGACTGACCTCTGAAAGTCTTTTACCTTTACAAAATTTACAAGGAACCTCACTCATATAGTTCTGGATTTCTTCCTTAATCCATTTACTTTGAGTATCCTTAAATCTGCGTTCAAGATTATTTATAACACCCTCAAAATCGGTTTCGTAGGTACCCTTACCATATTCTGATTTACGGGTAACCTCAAATTTTTCACCATTTGTACCATATAAGAGTATATTTATAATATTTTCAGGCAAATCCTTTAGTGGGGTATCTAAATCAAAATTATAATGCTTTGCAAGACCCTCAAAATACATAGTAGCTATCGAGCTACCCTCCATAGCCCAACCACTGCCCTTTATACCACCCTGACGCACAGATTTATCCCAGTCTGTGATAATCAAGTTTGGGTCTACACGCATAAACACACCTAGACCCGTACAATGTGGACAAGCTCCCATTGGGTTATTAAACGAGAACATTCTAGGAGAAAGCTCCTCTATACTTATACCATGCTCAGGGCAAGCATAATTTTGCGAAAATAGCATATCTTCGCCATTTACAACGCTTATAATTACAAGTCCACCTGCAAGCTTAGAGGCAACCTCCAGCGAATCTGCAAGTCTTGCACGAATTGTATCGTTAATAACTAATCTATCAACAATTATCTCGATAGTATGCTTTTTGTTTTTCTCTAACTTAATTTCTTCTGTAAGGTCATAAATATTGCCGTCTACTCTTACTCGTGCATAGCCACTTTTGCGTGCCTTATCAAATTCTTTGGTATGCTCACCCTTTTTTTCTCTGATTATTGGGGCAAGAATTTGAATTTTGGTTCTTTCCTCAAGCTCCATAACCTTATCTACAATCTGGTCTATAGTTTGCTGTTTAATTTCTTTACCACAAACAGGACAATGAGGCACACCTATTCTTGCGTACATAAGTCGTAGATAATCATATATCTCTGTAACAGTACCCACCGTTGATCGAGGATTTTTTGAAGTTGTTTTTTGGTCTATTGAAATTGCAGGTGATAAACCCTCTATGCTTTCAACATTTGGTTTTTCCATCTGCCCTAAAAACATTCTTGCATAAGATGAGAGCGACTCTACATATCTTCTTTGACCCTCTGCGTATATTGTATCAAACGCCAGCGAAGATTTACCCGAGCCTGACAGACCTGTTATAACAACCAACTTATCTCTTGGAATTTCTACATCTACATTTTTAAGGTTATGCTCATTTGCACCCTTTATAACTATTTTTCTCTCTGCCATTTCGCACCTCTTTTAACTCTTGTTTTTTACTGATTATTTATAGTGGTTATATAAAGTCTTTTAATAATCAAATCTATAAAATGATATTCATTCTTATTTTTATTATCTCATATATATAAAAATTTTTCAACTATATTTCATTCATATTTTAAACAAAACATCAAATTACGATAATACTCTTTTAGTATATATCAAATCTTCTACGATATGAAAAATTGGCACATACATTAACCAATGTAATACAACAAAGTAATGTATATGCCAACTATTTTTCTTTACGCTCTCAGCCCTCTCGGGTTCAAGTCCACTGGTTTATTTACACAAAAGAAAAAAGTCAGTAAACTTAATTACTGACTTCTTCTGGTGCGGGTGAAGGGACTTGACTCGTCACTTCGTGCCGAACAGCTCACGATTTTGCGTTCGCTACTGTTCGCTAAAAATGTGCCACTGGCACATTTTCTTTACGCTCTCAGCCCTCTCGGGTTCAAGTCCACTGGTTTATTTTTATACAAAAGAAAAAAGTCAGTAAACTTAATTACTGACTTCTTCTGGTGCGGGTGAAGGGACTTGAACCCCCACGTCTGCTGACACTAGAACCTAAATCTAGCGCGTCTGCCAATTCCGCCACACCCGCGTGTGTTGTTTAATTTTGTGTTCCTCACTCGGAACAATTAGGATTATACTACATACAGAATATATTGTCAACACTTTTTTGAAAAAATTTTTTAAAATATTTTTTAAAGCTATTGCCCCACTTAAATCGTTTTAAAATATAGCAATTATTTTAAATTTTGCACTTTATTCTTTTACCCATAAAAAATGCACCACCAAAAGTATATAGCTTTTGGGGTGCATATCATTTAACAATATTGGCTTTAGTTTTATTTATTCATTTCTTGAAGCTTTGCGTATATCTGATTTGCACACATATACACATTACCGCCACCCATAGTAAGAATTAAATCACCAGACTGTGCGTTGCTACATACATACTCTACAATTTCGTCAAAGGTTTTTCTGTAAACGCTACCATCTATCTTAGCACATAAATCCTCTGCATAAATGTTGTATATGTTTGTTTCTCTAACTGGTAAAATCTCTGAAACAATAACATTATCTGGGATAGACAAAGCCTTTGCAAAATCGTCAAGTAGCATAAAGGTTCTTGAGAAGGTATGTGGCTGGAATACTGCCCACACCTTGTTAAAGCCCATTTCCATTGCAGCATTCAGTGTAACTGTAAGCTCTGTTGGATGATGAGCAAAATCGTCGGCAACTGTTATTCCGTTTACATCGCCCAAAACCTCAAAGCGTCTATGTACACCTGTGAATTGTTCGATACTATCTGCAATCTGCTGTGGTGTTGCACCAAGATATAAAGCAACTGTAATTGCAGCCATAGCATTAAGCACATTATGCTCACCTGGCACATTAAGCTTAATTCTTGTTAGCACCTCGCCCTTGTGCATAAGGTCAAAGCTCTGCTTTATGCCACCATCTTTTGTATAGTTAGCAATATAATAATCGTTATCTGGTGTTGTACCATAATAAAGCTTTTCTATATTAACATCCGCTGTACAATCACGGCTGTTTTTATCGTCACCATTTATTACAAGTAGCTTGCTTGTTTGCTGTGAGAATTTATTAAATGAATTTTTAATATCGTCTAAATCTTTAAAGAAATCAAGGTGGTCAGCGTCTACATTAAGAATTACAGATATTGCAGGGTGTAACTGTAAAAATGTGTTTACATACTCACAAGCCTCACAAACAATAATGTCAGACTTACCTACAGCACTGTTACCACCAAGCATTGGTAATTTACCACCAATAATTGCAGATGGGTCCATATTACAGCCCATAAGCACCTGTGTAATCATAGCTGTAGTAGTAGTTTTACCATGAGTACCAGAAACAGCAATACTGCTTGCGTATTTATCTGTAACAACGCCTAGCATTTCGCTACGTTCCATTGTTTTAATACCGTTTTCTCTTGCTGCAACAAGCTCTGGGTTGTCAGCTTTAACAGCAGCTGTATATACAACAAGGTCTGCACCCTTTATATTTTCTGCCTTATGTCCCATATATACAGTTATACCATAAGTTTTAATTCTGTCTAGTGTGTCAGACTCGTTGCAATCTGAGCCTGTTATTGTATATCCGTTAGCCATAAGTATTTCTGCAAGTGGACACATACCAGAGCCACCAATACCTATAAAATGAATAGTCTTTATATTTTCTAAAGCGTTTTTACTCATAAGATTTACACTCCTAATTTATTACAACAATTCAAATATATTATATGGTTATTTTTGAAAAAAATAAATACCTTTATAAAATTTTGTGATATAATATACTTACACAAAAAATTAACAACTTTTTTGGTACAAATTTAAGGTTAAAAGTGACAAGTTGATTATTTATAACAAGCTTTACCCCTGTACCAGCACCTTATACACAAAGGATTGAAAAATATGAATCTTAAAAAGAACGAAATACATCAAACAGAAATTACAGGAATGACAACCGAAGGCAGTGGTGTGGGCAGAATAAACGGCACAGCTGTATTTATAACCAACACAGCAATCGGTGATGTTATAAACACCAGAATTATAAAAACCTCTAAAAATTACGCAATAGGCAGAATTGAAGAAATTATTACACCTTCACCCGACCGTACACAGCCAGACTGCGAATATTTTTCTCAGTGTGGTGGCTGTACCTATAGACACATCACATACGAGGCTGAATGTGATATAAAACAGCAACGAGTTAAAGACGCTGTAACACGCATTGGTGGCTTTGAAAACCTTGAAATAAAACCAATCATCGGTGGCAACAGCCGAAACCACTATCGTAACAAGGCACAGCTACCAGTTGGTGTTGACAACAAGGGTAATCTTGTTATGGGATTTTACGCTTACCATAGTCATCGAATTGTAAACAGCACAAGCTGTAATTTACAGCCAGCTGTATTTTCACAAATTGGCGAGATAGTACGAGAATGGGCAGTAAAAAATAAAATAACACCATACAACGAGCAAGCTCACACTGGCTTATTAAGACATTTATATATTCGCTATGGTGAAATTACAGGCGAAATTATGGTATGTCTTGTAATAAATGGTAACACAATTCCTCATACAGAGATTTTAACAGAAAATCTAAAACAGATAGACGGCTTTAAAAGCCTACAGCTTAATATCAACAAAGAAAAGACAAATGTTATTCTTGGTAAAAAGTGCATTACACTATATGGCAGTGATTATATAACAGATGTACTATGTGGGCTTAAATTCAACATCTCTCCCCTATCGTTTTATCAGGTAAACCGTACTCAGGCAGAAAAGCTATATTCTATAGCACAGCAGTATGCACAGCTACAGCCAGACGATGTTTTGCTTGATTTATACTGTGGCACAGGCACAATAGGCTTGTCTATGGCACACAAGGTAAAACAGCTTATCGGTGTAGAGGTTATACCACAGGCAATTGAAAACGCAAAACGTAACGCAACATTAAATAACATAAATAATGCAGAATTTATATGTGGCGACGCTACAAAGGCTTCAAAAGACCTTGAAGCAAGAGGAATCAAGCCAAGCGTAATAATAGTAGACCCACCACGCAAGGGCTGTGACAAACAGCTTATCGAAATAATAAGCAATATGTCACCACAAAGGGTAGTATATGTATCCTGCGACAGTGCCACAATGGCAAGAGATATAAAAATCTTTAACGAATACGGCTATACACCACAACAGGTTACACCTGTTGATATGTTCCCTGGAACCAGCCATGTGGAGTGTGTTTGTTCTTTGAGTAGGAAGTAATCACAGTTAAGTAAAGGAGATAGTGTATGCGAGCTAGAGTATATAATAAAACACAAAATAAATATTACATTTCTGAGGTGTATGGTGCAATCAACAGAGGCAGATATTCCTATATTGTAGATGACCTTGTACAAAAGGATAAAGTAATATTAGTTGAATATTTAGATTTTGAATCCGAACGTCCGTACAAAGTAAATGTAGAAATAATTGATTATAATCCAATTACCTGTTGCGAATGGATAGAGCCTACACAAGATCAAATAAACGCTATCAATGAAAAAATCAAAAATAGTGAACCACTTCTCTTTTTCAGAGGCTACAAAACAATGTGGGAATCAAAGGAAGCTTTAATAGATTTGTTAGAAAATAATATCGCAGATAAGGCTAAGTTAGGTATAGAAAACTTCACAACCAAATTAGAAGGTTGGAATTATATTGAATCGCAAGAAGATATTGATTATCTTATGAACGAGTACAAAGGCTTTCACGATTCAGTAATAAAAGAAATTTCTTATGTTAGTGGAGATTATGTCGGTAACAACGGAATGTGCTTGAGCACTAGTGGTAGCAAAAAAATCAAAGTGGTTTTTAATAGCGACTGGGCAAAGGAAATTGAAATAATATTGTTATCTCCTCGAATTTGTCATATTTCTCCTGGCGATGAAAATTACTCGGCTGAATTATATTATGCTTCTATATTTATAAAGGATTGTGTTGTGTATTTTTATGATTCAGATATAGAGGATATTGACGATGATTATCCAGATACATATTTTAAATCATTAGGCTTTATGTGGCGATATACAGAATAAAGTTCAAAACATAACCCAAAACCAAAAACGAGGTAACACAATATGGATTACGCTGAAATTATATCAACATTAATAGTTAGCCTTACAGTTGGCTTAACTGCTGGGTTTATGATATCATTCTTGGTAGCTCCGATTTTTTGCATATTAAGGCTTTTTATATATGTTCCGTTTGTAAATAATCGCATATACAAAAAAGCTGTAAATGACGGACATATAATAAACGCAACACTTGTAAGTAGTCGTAGAGTTACTAGAATAAACAGAGTAAGAGATGACGACTTTGTGCGTGAATACAAAAATCAATATATCTATGAGTATGACTGCAATGGTAAAAAACGCACATATCTATTAGAATCAAAATATCGCCAACCACAAACAATAGCACTATATTACATAAAGAACCCTAAAAAAGCCTGTATCCCAAGTGAAATTGGCTTCAGCGAAAAATACTGGGTTAAATTCTATTTTATTATTTCGCTGATTATATCAGTTATTTTTACAATAGGAACAATGATTTTTTCATCTATGGCAGTGTGATTGATAAAATGTATATCATAAATTTATGATATAAGTAATATTCGGGGAAATGGGTGTGAATCCCATACGAGCCCGTCGCCGTGATGCGAATAGATTGCATATATCCTTACCTGATGCCACAATCAGGGAAATGTCATTGGAGATAACTCTGAGAAGACGGATTTATGTATCGCTTAGTCGAAATATCCGAATATTATGTTCCTTTGTTAAAACTGCGAGTGCCAGTTAAAAGGAAGAAACTCATATTAATAAAATTCAGGAGGAAAAGAATTATGAGATTTAACAGTAGTAAAAAATTCACTTCGTTACTCATTGGTTCAATGCTTATTGTGGCTATGGCATTTACAACAACAGGATGTGTAACAAATAACCAAGCTGATAGCAATCAGCTACCAACAGAGGTACAGGCAACCGAGGCATACACATCCAACGCAGACACAGTTAATGTGCTTGGTGAAGGTAAAACAATGTTTTTATTTACTGTTGTTGATAAAAACGGTAATGAAACAAACTTTGAAATTCACACAGATAAAGAAACTGTGGGCGATGCGTTGCTTGATTTAAAGCTGATTGACGGCGACAAAGACCAGTATGGTATGTATGTAAAAAAGGTAAATGGTATTACAGCCGATTATGAGGTAGACCAAACCTACTGGGCTTTCTATGTTAATGGCGAATATGCATTAACAGGTGTTGACTCAACTAAAATTGAAGAAGGCGTAGCATATTCTTTTAAGGTTGAGAAGTAACAATATTTATTGACACTAAAATTTTTACAATCAACTTTGTAAATAATCTATAATACACATCTTAAACGGAGGTCAGCTATTGAAGCAGGAATTTTTTAAATATGTATCACGAAATGTTGCAGGTATGCTGGGAATATCGGCATATTTGCTTGCAGACACATTTTTCATTTCTTTATATTCTGGTGCAAACGGTATAACCGTGCTTAACCTTGTGTTGCCTATATATGGTATTATATTTGCAATTGGTGCTATGGTAGGCATTGGCACAGCTACTAGCCATGCAATCAAAAAGGCTCAGGGTGTAAAAAATATCGACAGCTATTTTACACATTCACTTATATGGCAGGTTATTTTTAGTATTCCTTTTATACTATTGGGACTATTTGCGTCTGAAAAGCTACTTATACTAATGGGAGCAGACCAAACCATTGCAACTCTTGGTAAAAGCTATTTACAAATTGCTTTAATGGCTTCTCCGTTTTTTATGGCGAACTTCACCTTTACAGCCTTTGTGCGTAACGACAACGCCCCAACTATTGCAATGGTGGCAGCTATAGTTTCTAGCTTGTTTAATATTGTTTTTGACTATATTTTTATGTTCCCACTAGATTTAGGCTTAACCGGTGCAGCACTTGCAACTGGTGTGTCGCCTATAATTTCTATTTTAATTTGCTCGTTGCATTACAAAAGCAAAAAAAGCACACTAAAAATCAAATTCAGACCACCATCGTTTAAGCTGTTATTTTCTTGCTGTAAGCTTGGTGTGTCGGCTTTTGTAGGTGAGATTTCCTCTGCCATTACTACAGCAGTATTTAACACACTTATATTGTCATCAGCAGGCAATGTTGGTGTGGCTGCGTATGGTATTGTTGCAAATCTTTCTTTGATTGCTATGTCTATATTCAATGGTGTATCGCAGGGTATGCAACCACTTTTAAGCAAATGCTATGGTCAAGGCAGAACAAACGACTTAAAGCAGCTTTTAAAGCTAGGGGTTATAACCTGCCTGGCTTTAGAGGCTGTTATAATTGCCACCTCGTGGGGGCTTACAAATCAGCTGGTTAATATTTTTAACAGCGAGCAAAATGCTCAGCTTGCTGAATACGCCCATACTGCACTGCGATTATACTTTTTAGGCTATAGCTTTGCAGGAATAAATATTTTACTTGTAACATATTTTTCTTCAACCTATAAAGCGATAAGGGCAACGGTAGCTTCGCTTTTGCGTGGTGCTGTTGCTATTGTAGTGTGTTCTCTTGTAATGAATGCACTTTGGGGATTAAACGGAGTTTGGTTATCATTTTTAGGTGCAGAGGTAATTACATTTTTTGTAGCTATATTTTTGCTTAGATATAAAACCGAAAGAAAATAAACAAGCATAATACTATTCAAATATAAAACCGAGGTCAAAATGAATAAATATAATTATAAAATTTTTAGAATTGATGAAGCTGAAAAATGGATTTTTATTACTCACGACAACTGGGATAACCCCGAAGAATTTACAGCACTTGTAAAAAAAATTTGTGCTAATTGCAATGGAAGTATTTTCGTCGTGGGTAACACTCAGTATAAAATAAAAGGTGATAAATTCGATTTAATATATCAATTCGATAGTCTATTTGGTACAGTAGTAATATATAACGATGCCTCATCAAAACAGGATATTGTTAAGTATTTAGAAGCTGTTTTTGACGAAATATAACTTAAATAATATTACACAAAAGAAGTCAGTAAGTTTTAGCTCACTGACTTCTTTTTGTTGTCATATTGGGTTCAAGTCCCTTAGTTTGTGCAAATAATAAAAAAAGCGATAAGTCCAACTTATCGCTTTTACTTTGGTGCGAGTAATGGGACTTGAACCCATACGTCAAAGACACACGCCCCTCAAACGTGCCTGTCTGCCTATTCCAGCACACTCGCATATTAATTTTTATAACTTAGTTATTATACCAAAGCAATTTTATTATGTCAATAGTTTATACTAAGTAACACTGGTAAGCTTATTAATACTAAACACCGTTTAAAATCGGTAAAAGATTTTGTACTGAACAAATACTTAGCCACAGAAAGACTCTTGCCTTTTGAGGACACAGTATGAAGTGCAGTGCAAAATATGCCAAAATGGTTTCTGCATTTAGCGTTAAAGCTATTTGTGTTCTGTATAATTATGGGTATATCTGCAAAAATAAGAATATATTTTATTTATTGCATACATTACCAAGTATTACTATATCATTAATAGTGTTATTTAACAGCAGTATAAAAGCTTAAAATAAAAGCCATAAAACATAAATTCCTACTAAAAAGGTGTAAATTAAAAAGAAATATGGTCAATTCCTATTGAAATTATTGGTATTAAGGGGTATAATAGCTATGCTAAATAAATTATAAAGGATTTATCTATGAAAAATGTAGAAATTTTTACAGACGGTGCTTGCTCGGGTAATCCTGGCCCTGGTGGTTGGGGTTCGATATTGCGTTATAAATCTACCGAAAAGGAAATTTCTGGTGGAGAAGCAAACACTACAAACAACAGAATGGAAATTACTGCTGTTATCGAGGCACTTGCTTTGCTTAAAGAACCTTGCAATGTTACGCTTTATAGCGATTCGCAATATGTTTGTAATGCACTTACTAAGGGTTGGGCGAAAAAATGGCAGGCTAATAACTGGATGCGTAATAAGACTGACCCAGCTTTAAACCCAGATTTGTGGGAAAAGCTTTTAGCTTTATATGACAAACACAATGTAACGGTTGTGTGGGTAAAGGGTCATGCTGGTCACCCAGAAAACGAGCGTTGTGACAGACTGGCTGTTGCACAGGTAAAACGCTTTGCTTAAATTTGCTTAATTAAGCATTTTACAAAAATCATCAAATCTATAAATTACCTTTTATTTGGTTATATCAATTAATTTAGTATAAATTCTATGAATAAGGAAGTGTTATTTTATATGAATAAAATATACGCAGACAACGCAGCTACTACTGCACTTTCTCCACAGGTGCTTGAAGATATGATGCCATATCTAACTAAGGTATATGGTAACCCTTCAAGTATGTACTCTGTTGGTGCAGAGGCTAAAAAGGCTGTAGAAACAGCACGAGAAGATATTGCTAATGCTATTAATGCAGAGGCAAGAGAGATTTACTTTACATCTGGTGGTAGTGAATCTGACAACTGGGCTATTAAGGGTGTTGCAAAGGCTCTTAAGGCTAAGGGTAAAAATCATATTATCACATCAGCATTTGAACACCACGCAGTGCTACACACCTGTGAGGCTTTGAAAAAGGAAGGCTTTGAAATTACTTTACTTGATGTTCACAGCGACGGTTTAGTAAGACCAGAGGAGCTTGAGGCTGCAATTAAGGATACAACAGCACTAGTTACAATTATGTACGCTAACAACGAGATTGGTACTATTCAGCCTATAGCAGAGCTTGGTGCAATCTGTAAAAAGCATGGTGTTATCTTCCACACAGACGCTGTTCAGGCTATGGGTAATGTGCATATTGATGTAAAGGCACAAAACATTGATATGCTTTCTATGACTGGTCATAAGCTACATGGCCCAAAGGGCTGTGGTGCGTTGTATATTCGCAAGGGTATTCGTCCACAGATTTTAATAGACGGTGGTGCTCAGGAGCGTGGTATGCGTGCAGGTACAGAAAATGTTGCAGGCATTGTTGGTCTTGCAAGTGCTGTAAAGCATGCAACAGCTACTATTGATGAGCGTGCTGAAAAGCTTACAAAAATGCGTAACAGACTTATCGACAGCTTGTCACAGATTGAAAGAAGCAGACTTAACGGTGACAGAGATAAGCGTCTACCTGGCAACATCAATATGTGCTTTGAGGGCATTGAAGGTGAGGCTTTGCTACTAAGACTTGATTTAATGGGTATTTGTGCTTCTTCTGGCTCTGCTTGTACTTCTGGCTCACTTGACCCAAGCCATGTTCTGCTTTCTATAGGCTTACCTCACGAAATCGCACACGGCTCATTAAGACTTTCTTTCAGCGACGAGACTACAGATGAAGAAATTGACTACATTGCAGAGTGTGTGCCAAAGGTTGTAAACACATTGCGTTCAATGTCACCTGTTTGGGAGAAAATTAAAAAGGGCGAAAAAGCTTAATTTAAAATAAAATTTTCGGGCAGAATAATTTAATTTTACCTCTGCCCTATTTATACAAAGCAAAATTTAGGAGAGATTAAAATGGCATACAGTGAAAAAGTTATGGACCACTTTGCTAACCCAAGAAATGTTGGCGAAATCGAAAACGCTGACGGTATTGGTGAGGTTGGCAACGCAAAATGTGGCGATATTATGAAAATGTACATCAAGGTTGACAACAATGTTATTACAGATGTTACCTTCAAAACCTTTGGTTGTGGTGCAGCTATTGCTACAAGCTCAATGGCTACCGAGCTTATCAAGGGCAAAACTATTGACGAGGCATTAAAGCTTACTAACAAGGCTGTTATGGAGGCTTTGGACGGTTTGCCACCAGTAAAGGTACATTGCTCTGTACTTGCTGAGCAGGCTATTAAGGCTGCTGTAAGCGATTATTATACAAGACAGGGTATTGACCCTACACCTATTGTTGGTGCAATTAAAGAGTGCAGTCACGACCACGACTGTGGCTGTGATTTATAAATTTGCAACAATTTGATTTTAAATTTGCAAGGGAGCATTTCTATGCTCCCTCTTTTTTGTGTTTTAATATAGCTTTTTAGCTAATTCATAAGATTTTTAGCGTGTATTTTTGTTGTACTGTGTTAAAGTTGTAAAAACATTTTGAAATTTTAAAGAGAAGTACTTGCATTTTGGATTACTTTATGATAAAATTTTAGCGTTGGCTATAGTAAATAGAAATATATAGCACAACAAGTTGCATATATATAAGTCGATATATAACACTTACTATGTATATTATTTTATATTTAGTGCAATAATAATGATTGGTGTTAATGTTGGCATAATGTGTTAATAATTTTATTATTGATTTAAGGAGGATATATTTCAATGTCTTATGTAAGCGAACAACTAGAACTACTAAAGAAGAAGAATTCAAACGAACCTGAGTTCATTCAGGCTGCTACAGAGGTTTTAACATCACTTGAGCCTGTATTCGAGCAGAACCCAAAATACGAGGAGAACAGCATTCTTGAGAGAATTACTGAGCCTGAAAGAGTTATTATGTTTAAAGTACCTTGGGTAGATGATAACGGCAAAATGCAGGTTAACAGAGGTTTCAGAGTACAGTTCAACAGTGCTATCGGTCCTTACAAGGGTGGTTTAAGACTTCATCCTTCTGTAAATCTTGGTATTATTAAATTCCTAGGCTTCGAGCAGATTTTCAAGAACTCTCTAACAGGTCTACCAATCGGTGGCGGTAAGGGTGGCTCTGACTTTGATCCTAAGGGAAAGAGCGATAAAGAAATTATGGCATTCTGCCAGAGCTTTATGACAGAGCTTGCTAGACACATTGGTGCAGATACAGACGTTCCAGCTGGTGACATCGGTACAGGTGCAAGAGAGATTGGCTATATGTTTGGTCAGTACAAGAGACTAAAGAATGTTTACGAGGGCGTTCTAACAGGTAAGGGTCTAACTTATGGTGGTTCTCTAGCTAGAACACAGGCTACAGGTTACGGTCTACTTTACTTCACAGAAGAAATGCTAAAGAAGAATGGCTACGAGCTAAAGGGTATGACTGCTTGTGTATCTGGTGCTGGTAACGTTGCTATTTACGCTACAGAAAAGGCTATGCAGCTAGGTGCTAAGGTTGTTACTCTTTCTGATTCAACAGGCTGGATTTACGATGCTGAGGGTATTGACCTAGACGCTGTTAAGGAAATCAAGGAAGTTAAGAGACAAAGACTATCTGAGTACAAGAACTACCGTCCAAACGCTGAGTACCACGAGGGTAAGTTTGACTGGTCAATTAAGTGTGATGTTGCTCTACCATGTGCTACACAGAACGAGCTTCTAATTGACGACGCTAAGAGATTGATTGCTAACGGTGTTATCGCTGTTGCTGAGGGTGCTAATATGCCTACAACTCTAGACGCTACACACGAGCTACAGAACAACGGTGTTCTATTTGCTCCTGGTAAGGCTGCTAACGCAGGTGGCGTTGCTACTTCTGCTCTTGAGATGAGCCAGAACTCAATGCGTCTATCATGGACATTTGAAGAGGTTGACGAGAAGCTACAGGGCATTATGGTTAACATTTTCAACAATGTTTCAAACGCTGCAAGCAAGTACGGCTTTGACAAAAACTATGTTGTTGGTGCTAACATTGCAGGCTTCGAGAAGGTTGCAGAGGCAATGATTGCTCAGGGCATCTAATTCTAAAATATAAATATAAAATTTTAACGCTGTCTTAAAAAAATTTTAAGACAGCGTTTTTGTTTTAAATAAATAAAAATAAGGTCGTTCAGATTTTCTCTGAACGACCGTTTTTAATAACAACTTAAAAGATATATATATATTTATTACTGTTTTATTTAGTTTTACACTAATTCAGATTAGTCGCTTTCTGGTAGATAACCCATTTCAAGAGTAAAGTTTACAATACGCCACTTGCCACCTTCTTTAAGTAGGTAAACCTCTTCCCAGTCGTATTCAGCTTTTCCGTCTTTACCCTTTGCAGTGATGATAATGTCAGCCTTCTTAACCTTTTTAATCTTCTTCATGCTAACATCATACATATCAGTAATATCTTCACGGAAATCTTCTAGCTTATTGCCTTTAACATCCTTAATCTTATCAATCTTATATGATAGCTTAACCTTTTCGCCTACTTCTTCCTCAAAGAATTCCATTAGTGGCTCAGAAAAATCCTGATCCTCTAGCTCGTCTGCAAAATCTTTTGCAGAGTCATACTCTTCGCTGTAGAAAAACTCTGGGTATGTACTTGCAAGCTTTTTAGCATCGCCTTTTTCGAATGCTGATAGCTTGTCATCAATTACAGATTTATAGCTTGAAGAGCCTGCTAGCAAAGCGATGATAATAGCAAGAACTGCCACACCACCTGCAGCTGCACCTGCAATTATAGCTATATTCTTTTTATTGTTATTTGCAGCTGGTGCCTGAGCCATATTATCTGGAGCAAAGCCTGGCTGTCCTACTGGCATATTATTTGGTATTGTATTTTCTGGAGCTACATTCTCTGCTACTGGATTAACTGGCATAGTATTATTTGGTACTACATTCTCTGGCTGTGAAAAATTATTCACAGGTGTTTCTGCTACATTATTAGTAGCTTCTACTACAGCACCACAGTTTGGACAAAACTTTACCCCATTTTCTATCTTTGTGCCACACTTTAAACAAAAAACATCCATTATAAAATCCTCCTAAAATTTTATTATCCATAGAATAAATAAAATAATTAATCTATGCTCCTATTATCACTTATTTCTACAAATTTGTAAAGGGTTTCGACAAATAATTATTGAAATAAAAACAAAAAATAAATATTAGCGTATATTTATATATAATTTCACAATAAAATTGGAGTTTGTTGGTCAGAGTTGCACTCTGGGGGCTTATAGCATAACACTATGGTAATTATAGTATTTCATTAGCTTTGTGTATTTTCATAATAAAAAACTTATTATTAACAATACTAAACGGCACTTCCGAACATATGGAAGTGCCGTGGTTTTTACTGATTATTTAAAATTACATTTTGCATAGCCTGTTTGATAACTTCTTTAGATTCTTCTGTAGGAGTAATCATATCAAGCTTTATTTTAAAGTTTATACCTGTGTTTCTAAGCTCGTCTTCTAGAAGCTTGCCAACATTTGCTGTTGGTAGATGTAAGTAAGAATTAACATTGCAGTTATCAACTACTTTTTCTACAGCATTGATTAAAAGATTAATTGTATAATCGTTAACAGATAAGCCACAATTCATATAATCGGTAACAAACTTTACAACATCGCAGATATTATATGAATAAGTTCCTCGTAATCTTAACGATAACTCACCATATTGGTCATCTGTAAAATTAATTGGTTTAGCTGTACCCCATCTGATTTTGCTACTTTCTTTTAAACTGATAACGTAAGCAGTACCAGAAGCGAAATTAGACACACTTGCATCATTTAAAATATATATTCCTGTTTGAAGCAAATCAATTATCGCTCCATCTTTAATTATAACAAGCACCTCTCCGTCACTTACCGTAATCTTATTACCACTTTTAATTTCACCATCAAAAACATATTTACTTATCATATCATCACTATCGTTATCAGGTGTGTTTGTGGTTTTTTCTACTGTTGATGGATTGGTTTCAACCTTGTTTGTATTGTTTTGTTCAGATGCTTCATCTTCAACAGACGATGTAAATACAGAACAAATACGCTTAAATAAACTCATAATATCTCTCCTGAAAAATACTTTTTATATTATATTAGCATTTCAGTTTATCTTTCGCAATATATAATTAAAAATTCCATTTTAATCCCAAATAATATCCACTTACAAAATCACAATATGTCTATTTTTTCAAGTCTGTTATATAATACTAACACCTATTTAAACACTAGACACCTTTTAAACTGATAAAATCAGTAAAATTTTCTGAGGAAATTTTGTGTTAACCCACAGCAAGGCTGTCGCCTTGTGAGAACTCAGTATAAAGTGTGGTGCAAATATGCCGTAAATAAGTCTACTTTTAATAGAGTTTATACTAAACTCTGATAAAAAGTGGACACGAATTTGCGAGCAGATTTTGTGCCAAACGAATACTGACCCACAGGAAGGCTGTCGCCTTCCGAGGTCGCAGTATGAAGTTTGGTGCAAAATATGCCGTAAAGAAGTCTACTTTTTAATAGAGTTTAGTATTAGTATTAGTATAAAATTCAATTATCCCTAAAAAATAAAATCCTCACACCAAATATTTTTTACATCTGGTGTGAGGTGATTTTTTAATTAAGCTTTACTGCTACAACAAAACCGTCTGAATTATTTCCGTACACTTGATAATCATTATTAATAGGTACAGTTACTGCTGTATACTCTCCTGCTGTTGCAGGTACATAGTATATCATCCAATTGGTTAGGGACAGGTCAGTAACATATAACGGATTTATTTGATCACAGTTCTTTACAAGCTCTATGTATTCTTCAAGGCAAAGATTATTCTGCATTATGTAAGACGCATGAGGTGTACCTACATATCGGTAATGCCATGTTTCGTGTGCTATTTCTGTAATAGCTACTTTGTCTGGTGGATATCTTAAAATAAAACCATAAATAGAGCAATTATCAAGCATCCACTTGTAATCGTCGCTATTTGTATATTCTACATACGCATCATCACCAAGGCTTATAGACAGGTCTACTGCATAGCCTGTTTGGTGCTCGCTATATCCAGGCACAGCCACAAGCTCACCGTCTGTACTTTCGGTATCTTCTTTTGTTAGCTGTTCCTCGTCATAAAGCTCCTCTTGTAGCTGTTTACTTCTGTAACCACTCGAAACCATAACGCTATCATCGTTATATGCATCGTGAAAATCAGACAGCATATTGTCAAGATTTCCTATTATAGCACTGTTTAGCTTTACATCATAATCAGCTACCATATATTTTTCGTTGCCGATTTCTTGTTTATATTCCAAAACAGACGCAATCTCTTCGCCGTCAAATTTACATTCATTATAGTTGTTTACCAAAACCAAAGGACCCTCATAAATCTTTGAGTTATCAATATCTACCATAGTAAAATCATCTTGGCTAAGTCTTGTAACATTTGGCAACGATACAACAGACCGATTGTTATATTCAATTACAGGCCCTATCTTAGCTGCAAATATCAATACAAAGGCTATAGCAATTATGTATATAAGAAATACAGTTGCAACCATTATAGGGTATTTATTTTTTAATATTCTTTGTATCAATTGCTAATCCTCCGGTTTAAAAAGTAAAAATTTAAGTCAAGGCTTATTCGCCTGTGTAGCCCTCTAGCTTAGAGGTACAATGTGGACATCTTGTTGCTTCAATATTAATTTCGCTTTTGCAGAAGTCACACTTTTTAGTTGTTTTCTTTTCTTCTTCTGCCTTTTTGCCTAAAGTCATAACCTTGTTGATAGACTTTACAAGAAGAAAAATTACAAACGCCATTATCAAGAAGTTGATAACTGCTGTAATAAATGCACCATACTTTAGCACAACATCTGTACCAGGTATCTGAAGTACAAGCTGGTCAAAATTCATCTTTGTAAACAAACCGATAATTGGTGAAATGATGTTATCAGTAAGTGAAGTAACAATATTCTGGAAAGCTGCTCCGATAATTACTGCTACTGCCAAATCAAGCACATTACCCTTCATAATAAAGGTTTTGAACTCAGAGAAAAACTTTTTCATATATGCTCATCCTCCTAAAAAATAATTATAAATAAAATTAGCGTTATTTAAATTATACGATAAAACACTTATTTTTTCAACATTCCTCGGCAAATTTGTCGAGGAATGTTGTTACTTTATTGAATTAAGACATTTTATAAATTATTTTTATCAGATTATAGAGTAGCCTTGTGGAATACCTTTTTACCCTTCTTTACAATTACGCCATTTGCAATTGCGTCTTTACTAATAGTAGTTTTAGGGTCGCTTACCTTTTGGTCATCAACTGAAATACCACCCTGTGTAACTAGTCGTCTAGCTTCACCATTAGAAGAAGCTAGTCCAATTTTGCAAAGAAGATTTAAAATACCAATACTACCGTCTGTAAAGTCATCATCTGTAAGCTGTGTAGCAGGCATATTCTCAAGGTTTGCCTTGTTGCCAAATAAAGCTCTTGCAGTTTCTTGTGCTTTGTCAGCCTCTTCTTTACCGTGGATAAGCTCTGTAAGCTCGTGTGCAAGAATTTCTTTAGCCTTGTTAAGCTCGCTACCCTCAAGCTTAGCAAGCTCGTTAATCTCGTCAACTGGCAAGAATGTAAGCATTTTTAAGCACTTGATAACATCGCTGTCATCAACATTTCTCCAATACTGGTAGAAATCGTAAGGTGATGTTTTCTCGGCAGATAGCCATACAGCACCAGACTGTGTTTTACCCATTTTCTTACCCTCTGAATTTAGCAGTAGGTTAATTGTCATAGCGTGAGCGTCTTTACCCAGCTTCTTTCTGATAAGCTCTGTACCACCAAGCATATTACTCCACTGGTCATCGCCACCAAACTGCATATTACAGCCGTACTTTTTAAACAAAGCATAAAAGTCGTAAGACTGCATTATCATATAGTTAAACTCTAAGAAGCTCAAGCCCTTTTCCATTCTCTGCTTATAGCACTCTGCACGAAGCATATTATTTACGCTAAAGCAAGCACCAACCTCTCTTAGTACCTCTACATAATTAAGGTCTAATAGCCAGTCTGCATTATTAACAAGCATTGCCTTATCCTCAGAAAAGTCGATAAACTTACTCATCTGCTCTTTAAAGCAAGCTACATTATGTGCAATTGTTTTGGTTGTCATCATCTGACGCATATCTGTTCTGCCTGATGGGTCACCAATCATAGCAGTACCACCACCAATAAGTGCAATTGGTTTGTTGCCAGCCATCTGCAAACGCTTCATAAGACATAGTGCCATAAAGTGACCAACGTGCAGGCTATCGGCTGTAGGGTCAAAGCCAATATAAAATACAGCCTTACCACTATTTACAAGCTCTTTGATTTCTTTTTCGTTTGTTACCTGTGCAATAAGACCTCTTTCAATAAGTTCTTCATAAACACCCATTTTAATTTTCCTCCTTAAAGTCATTATAAAAAAACAAAAGTCCTCTGTGTAAACACACAGAGGACGAATTAACAAAATCCGTGGTACCACCTCTATTTACTGCCATACGACAGCCTCAAAGAGTAAATACTACTCAAACGCTATAACGGGCTTACCCGTTACCGTCTACTGTTACTTCAACGGTACAACTCCCAGAGGTATATTCACTTGCAGGTACGCCACTGTTTTCACCAACCACAGCTTCTCTGTCCCGTATTATCTGCCGTTACTTCATCTGTTCATAGTCTTTAATGGTATTATAAATAATTTAGCCTATTTTGTCAACAGAGGTTTGATACTAAACACCATTTAAAATTGGTAAAAGATTTTCGAGCAGATTTTGTGCTGAACGAATACTGACCCACAGCAAGGCTGTCGCCTACTAAGGACGCAGTATGAAGCGCAGTGCAAAATATGCCGAAAGGATTTCTATATTTTATAGTATTAATTATTATAAATGTAATAATTTCTTCAATTTACAGTTTATGGAATTGGTTAAGCTAAACATTGAAAGCTATGGTAATATCTAGTATAATATTTTGAAAAGGAGATATTATTTATGAAAAAGATTATTACATTCACACTTATACTATCATTACTTATAGGTAGCTCGGGGTGTTTTGGTAAATCATCTGACGAAGACATAAACAAGCCAGAAAATGCTACAGAGGCTACCACAGAATTTGCTACAGAAAAAGCTACAGAAGCTACCACAAGCCAAGCTACAGAAGAAGCCACAGCAGAGGCTACAGAAAAGCCTACACAAAATAAAAAGGAAGACGCTACAACAGCCCCTTCAGGATTTTCTGTAGAGGAATCTAAAAACAATTCTAACCAAGAAAACTCTAACACAAGCAATCAAGAGCAATCCTCACAAAGCTCTACAGAAAACTCCAACAATATAAACTATAACGAAATTTATAACGAGTATATAAAAACAAATTTAGTTCCAACACACGGCTTTTTAGGCATACTTGCAACTGAGGGTCTTCCTTTACACGAAACACCAGAATACGCAAACCCTGGCTGTTGGTGTAGAGAAGACGGAATCATAAGCATTAAAATAGCAGATTTAAACAACGACAGCATACCAGAGCTTATTGTACCATACGCAAAGAAAACACAGGTTGATTTTCAAAGTAAACCAGAGCTAAATGGCGATGACTATTCATCACTTTGGTTAAAAATTTACACCTACAATGGTGGAGCTGTTCAAGAGCTTTTAGACGTAAGACTAACCGAGGTAATCGACTATAAATTTCAGGATTTTAAAATGTTTATAAGCGAAAACGAGGGTAAAAAATATCTTTGCTTCTATCAGAATATCACAAATGTTGAAGTTGGTTTTGACACAAAGATATTATTTATGTATTTAGATAATGCTAATCAACCAAAATACGATGTTATCTTTGCCCCACATCCGTTTAAAGATTCAAAATATATCTTACACAAAGGTTCTTCTTATGATTTAAAAGCTTACAATTATAACAGCACAGCCTCAGATTATTGTATAATCGAGAAAAACTGTAATCCTGACACCTACCATCAGGACGAAAACGAATATTGGGGATTATACAGCAATGAGCTAAGTCAATACGGATTATCCTTAGGATTAAAGGGTGAAACTGTTTACAAGCATATAAAACAGCTTATTTTAGGAGAAAATATTGACAATATTTTTTATATTCAATCTAGCTTTGATACCATTGAAAAGGCAACAATTACTGATTACACCTGTGCTACTGATATTTATGCACCCTAAACATAATTAATTTAATAAATTCACTCAAATAAGGTCTGGGCAATACACCCAGACCTTATTTATATTGCATACTAATTTCTATAAAGGTAATTATCCATACAATAAATTCATATATTGAATATATCAAAGCTTATGCCAAGGCAGGTGATATATATTACAATAAAAAGAATTTTAAGCTATGTTCTTATTATTGCAATTATGCTTACAATGTTTTTAATGTTTACAGGTGCAACTAACAATAAAAATAACGATTTTATAAAATATGCAGAATTTAATGTATGCTATAATGCACTTGAAAAGGCTTTAGAATACGATATAAGCTCCCACAAAAACAACGATAAAATTAAAATCAACTGGGTTGAGCTGTTGGCTTATTTGGGTGCAAAGTATGGTGGTGATTTTAAAAGCTATAAAGAAGCTGATATGACAGAACTTGTTGACAAATTAAAAAACGGTGAAAAGCTTGCTGATATTACAAAGGATATGAAATATTACAAATATTATTACGAGGTTTACAGTGCTGTGCTTGACGGCTTTACTGGCTGGTATATAATAGAAACAGTGGACGAAAAAGGAAACAAAGTAGAAGCTAAGGATTACGGCTTGTGCGTCTTCTCCCCTATTGCAAAGGGATTTGCGTTTTCACATTATGATGATTTTGGTGCTGGCAGAAGCTACGGCTATAAACGACGCCATTTAGGACACGACCTAATGGCATCAACTGGCACACCAATAATAGCAATCGAAACAGGCACAGTAGAGATTATGGGCTGGAATCAATATGGTGGTTGGAGAATAGGCATAAGAAGTCTGGACAAAAAACGCTATTATTACTATGCACATCTAAGGCAAAATCGACCCTTTCACCCCGATATTAAAGAAGGTAAGGTTGTAAACGCAGGCGATGTTATAGGCTATGTTGGCAGAACAGGCTACAGCACAACAGAAAATACCAACAATATAACCACAAGTCATCTACATTTGGGACTAGAGCTTATTTTTGACGAAAGCCAAAAGGAAAGCACAAACGAAATATGGATAGACCTATACGCAATTACACAGCTTCTTCAAAAGCATCAAAGCAGTGTATACCGAGTACCCGAAACTAAAGAATTTTACAGCGAATACAGCTTTGCTCCATTAACAGAATAATCATATTTTATCTTTATATTGGTAATAATTGTAATTGTTTTGTATATGTGTATCAACATAATTACAATCCAGCTACAAATTACACTCCTTATTGACAGTTTAATATTTTTTATATAAAATAATGTTGTAAGCTGTAGAAATACAGAAAAAAATAAGGAGTGGTAAAAAATGAAAAAACATAGTTTAAGTTTAACAGCAATTATATTCAGCTTAGTAATGGTATTAATGCTTTGCTCTTGCGAGCTTGCACCTCCTGCTCAGCAAGAATCAAACAAGTTGAACCTATCATTGGTAGAGCAGATTACTGAAGACATTAAGGAACAATGTGGGCTACCAGAGATGAGAGAGGTAACTGAAGACCAGCTTGCACAGCAGTATGGTATAGACAAAACTGATGTTGCTAACTTTTCTGCTTATGTTGCAACTGATTCTATGACAAAGGACGAAATAGTAATTATAGAAGCACTTACAGAAAGTGAAGCTAACGCAATTCGTGATTCTCTGGAAGACCACTATAATGTTCTTTTAGACGAAACAAAACAGCATTTACCAGACGAATACAACAAAATTAAAAATACAGAGGTTGTAAAGGACGGTATTTACATAAGATTATTCATCTCTGACAACAATGCTAAAATGGAAGAAATCTATGCTAGCTATATGAACGACAAATAATCATACAATTAATATTATTACTGCACTAAAGCCGAGCTACCACATTGGGGTTGCTCGGCTTTTTATTAATCTTCTAAATTATAGTCATATCAATAAACAACACTATCATTACACCTTTCTTGACGGCTATTTTTTTGAGTGATACAATATAAACTAAAAAAATATAAATAACTCTTTTTACCATATGTATCGTATATAACTAAATCAATTAAAGGTGATTAATTATGAACCCGAAAACAAAAAATATTGTTAAAAAAATCGTCCATAGTCCTATTGAGCCTGTATTTTCTTTATTATGGAATATACTAGCAAATACGCAAATCTTAGGCTTAAATATTAAATGGAAGCTTACCGGTGCACCTATGCCAACAGCTGACGAGGTTAGCTTTATGCGTAAAAATGTAACATTTATTTTCAAATCGTTTGAACGCAAAAAAATGGCGAAAAAGCTATATCGTAATATACAACGCTATTATCCAGGCGTTAAAGTAATAATAGCAGACGACAGCCAAAAGCCTTTAGCCATAAAAAGCGATTATGTAAAAATTATACATTTACCATTTAACAGTGGTTTAAGTAAAGGACTAAACGAAGCCTTAAAGCTTGTAGATACTCCGTTCACAATCAGAATGGATGACGATGAATTGCTTACACCATATACATCAATGCACAAGCATCTTGATTTTATGAGTAAACGAACCGATATTGATTTAATTGGTGTTTTACCCTACAATGCGTCTGTTCCTCAAAATCCAAAAAATCACAGCAAGCCATATTTTGCAGAAAATATGGCAAGAGCTCCTAAAGCATTAAAAATACCACACGGAACATTCTTAGATAACAATTATGTTGTCTTGGGCAAAGTTCCAAATATATTTATTGTACGCACCGAAAAATACAAAGCCTTAGGCTATGATGATAATATAAGAATGATAGACCACTTTGAATTTTTCTTTCGTGCATCAGGAAACATCGTATCGGCTCTCTCTCTTAACTCCTTTGTTTTGCACTATCATAATCCTTTTGATAAGCATTATAGAATTTTTAGAGGTGACATTAACGGCGACCGTATTTATATCAAAAATAAATATCCATCTTGCTTTAAATAATAGCATTGTTTGCTGTATTGTTAATTCATATAATATATTAAAAAAGAAAACAGAGGTTGAAGTTATACTATCTTAACCTCTGTTTTTATATTGTCAAATATTTATATATTCGTGTAAAATTTTAACCTCTACTACCCTGCTTATCTTATTACAACTATACAAGTGCTTTTTTAGTCTTTCTATTGATATTTATTGCTAAAAAAAGTATAATTAATTTGGTAGTATTGATGTTATACTAATACCTGTTTGAACGCTAGAAATAGATTGTCGAGGAGAATTTGTTCAGAACGAGGACGACGACGCAGGCAAGCTGACGCTTGTCAAGGAGAAGGACGAAGTGCTGAGTAAATTCTTCCGACAAGATATCTAGTGTTTAAATAGGTATTAGTATTCAGTTAATTTTCTTAATACATTAAAAATTACGGAAGGAAGAGCTTTAAAATGGATAAAAGAATTGAAAATTTCTTTAGTAGTATAAAAGGCAAAAAGGTTGCTTTTTGTGGTATAGGTACAAGTAATTTACCTTTGATAGAGCTTTTTATAAAGTATGGTGCAGTAGTTACTGCGTGTGACAAACGCACAAGAGAACAGCTTGGCGAAAATGCAGAAATTGCAGAAAACGCAGGAGCAACACTAAGCCTTGGTGATGATTACCTTAAAAATCTTGATGTTGATATAGTTTTTAGAACCCCTGGTATGCGTTATTATATGGACGAGCTTGTTGCTATGCGTGACAAGGGTGTGGTTGTAACATCTGAAATGGAGCTTTTCTTTGAGCTTTGCCCATGTAAAATTTACGCAGTAACAGGTAGTGACGGTAAAACAACAACAACCTCAATTATTGCAGAAATGCTAAAGGCTCAAGGCAAAACAGTACACTTAGGTGGTAATATAGGTACTCCACTTTTGCCACAGATTGAAAGCATAGGCTATGACGATGTAGCAGTTGTAGAGCTTTCAAGCTTTCAGCTTATTTCAATGCGTAAGGGTCCAGATGTAGCTGTGGTTACAAATCTTGCACCAAATCACCTAGATATTCATAAGGATATGCAGGAGTATATAGACTCTAAGAAAAACCTTGTAATACATCAAAGTGCATTTTCTAAGGTTGTTTTAAATAAAGATAACGAAATTACAGAGTCTTTTACACCAGAGTGTCGTGGCAGAGTGCTTAAATTCTCAAGAAAATCTGTTGTTGATAATGGTGTATATTTAAGCGACAATGGTGACATAATAGTAGCTGACAACGGTGTAAAAACTACCGTTATGAATATGGCAGATATTAAAATCCCAGGTATGCACAATGTAGAAAATTATATGTCTGCTATTACTGCAGTATGGGGTGAAGTAGACGCTGAAAATATTGTAAAGGTAGCTACAGAATTTGCTGGCGTTGAGCATAGAGCTGAATTTGTAAGAGAGCTTGACGGTGTAAAATATTACAACGATTCTATCGCCTCAAGCCCTACTCGTACAGCACTTGGTACATTATCGCTGTATGACTTTAAGATTGTTCTTATAGCAGGTGGTTACGATAAAAAAATCCCTTATGATGAGCTAGGACCTGTTATTGTTGATAAGGTAAAGTATTTAATTCTTATGGGTGCAACAGCACCAAAAATTGAGCAGGCTGTATTAAATGCAGAGAAATATACAGAGGGTAATCCTGTGATAATCAAGGTAAATAATATGGAAGAGGCTGTTGCAAAGGCAAGAGAGGTTGCTGTAAAGGGCGATATAGTTTCTATGTCACCAGCAAGTGCAAGTTTTGACCTTTATAAAAACTTTGACGAAAGAGGAAAGCATTTTAAGAGCATTGTAAACAAGCTTGTGTAAGTAAGGTGAATAATTTGGAAAAGATTTTAACATCACTTTGTAAAAGTGGTACAGTTTCGGGCAATGAGCTTGTTGATTTAGAGGTTATCAAACAGCTTTTGCCCTATGCAAAAATAGAAACAGATTATAATAACAATATTATTGCAACAATAGGCAATACAAACAGTGATGATGTAATTCTGCTTGATGCACATAACGACAGAATCGGCTTTGTTGTGTCTTATATTGATGACGAAGGCTTTATTAAGCTTTCAACCTGTGGTGGAATTGACAGACGAGTTTTGCTTGGTAGCGAAGTAACTGTTATAGGCAAAAAACCACTTAATGGTATTATCTGCTGTCTGCCTCCACATTTGTCAGATGGTGGAGAGGATAAAGCACCATCTGCTGATAGTATTTATATCGACACAGGCTTATCTAAAGCAGAGGTTGAAAATATAGTAACACTTGGTGATAATGTTATAGTTAATTCAAACCCTAAAAAGCTTATAGGCACAAGATTCACAGCAGGTAGCCTTGATAATAAAGCAGGTGTGGCTTCACTTATAAGAGTTGCTGATATACTAAAGGATAAAAAGCTTGCTTGCTGTGTTAAAATTCTTTTAAGCAGTCAAGAGGAAACTGGCTTTTTAGGTAGCCGTACAGCGTCCTTTGCAATTAACCCAAGCTGTGCAATAGTAGTAGATGTAAGCTTTGCAACACAGCCAGCAGTATCGCCAGAAAAATGTGGCGAGCTTTCAAAGGGTCCAATGATAGGCTTTGCTCCAATTTTAGATAAAGAAATGTTTAATGCTTTAAAGGATATTGCACAGCAGAATAATATCCCTTATCAGCTTGAAATTATGAGCAGTACAACAGGCACTAATGCAGACGCTATAACAACCACTGCAAGTGGCATAAGAACTGCTTTGCTTAGTATTCCACTTAGAAATATGCACACTCAGGCTGAGGTTGTAGATATGGCAGATATCGAAAAAACAGCAGAGCTGATTGCACTGTATATAGAGAAAAGAGGTGCAGAAAATGAATAAACAGCTACTAGCAAGCCTTTGCAATGCAAATGGTATTTCTGGCGATGAGGGTGCAGTAAGAGATATAATTATTTCTAATATAAAAGACTCTGGTGCAGAATATAGCGTAGACTCTATGGGCAACCTTATAGTTTTTAAAAAGGGTAAAAAAACACCAGATAAAAAGCTACTTATTTCTGCACATATGGACGAGGTTGGCTTTATTGTTACCAACATAACTTCAAGTGGATATTTAAAATTTGACGAGGTTGGTGGCATTGACCGACGAGTTATAATGGGCAAAAGTGTAACAGTTGGTAAAAATGTAAATGGTGTAGTTTGTGCAGCACCTATGCATTTGTTGTCAGCCGAGCAGAGAGATTCTGTACCTAAAATAGACTCTATGTGTATCGACATTGGTGCAACAAGTAAAGAAGAAGCACTACAGTATGTTTCACTTGGCGACAGTATTCAGTTTGATTGTGACTTTAAATGGGAAAATGATATTATCACAGGCAAGGCTCTTGATGACAGAGCTGGCTGTGCTATTATGATAGAGATGATTAATTCTGACCTTGAGTACGACACATATTTTTCTTTTGTTGTGCAAGAGGAAGTAGGCCTGAGAGGTGCTAAATGTGCAGCCTATACTGTAGAGCCTGATTTTGCAATAGTTGTAGAGGCAACCACTGCTGCTGATATACCAAATGTAGCTGACGACAAAAAGGTTTGCTTTGTTGGCAATGGTGCAGTTGTTTCGTTTATGGATAGACGAACAATCTACGATAAGGAGCTTGTAGCCTCTGCTATGAAGTGTGCAAGTGACGATGTAAGGGTTCAGTTTAAACAGGCTGTAGCTGGTGGTAATGACGCAGGAGCAATACAAACATCAAAGGGTGGTGTACGCACCTTGGCTGTGTCTTTGCCTTGCAGATATTTACACTCCCCTTGTGGTATGATTTCTGCACAGGATTTAAACTCTGTACAGCAGGTTGTAACACAAATGGCAAATAAAATTTTAAGTAACAGCTTATGATATATTTAGCAGATTATAAAAACGAAATTATACAGAATTATATTTTGCAAGCTTCAAAAAATCCCTTTGCTACAAGAGTAAAGGGACTTTTGAATGCTTATGGAGAGTATAACGGCTTGTGCGATGTGTGGTATCAGCTTATTGATGATGACATTACAGCCTATATAGTACGCTATGGTGGAGAATTTATTGCCGATATTCAAAACCGTGCAGATTTTGAAGAAATAATAAATATGTGCCGTATAGCTGGTGGTACTGTATTGCTTTGCAAAAGGATAAACAAGGGTGCTATTGTTGGTGATGTTATGAAGCTTTTTGATATTAAAAGCAATAACGCACAGCCTTGCTGTGATTATACATTTTCTGATAATGTGAATTTGTATGAGTATTATGACATTCTTAAAGCCAATAAAAGCGAAAGCTTTGCAGTGCCCGAATTTGAGGATTTTTATGTAGACCTTAACCACCGTTTGCGTAAAAACACAGCATATATTATTGGCTTGTATAACAACGGTAAATTAATAAGCTGTAGCGTTGCAACAGCACTGGATAACACCTCGGCTGTAATTGCTGGTGTAGCCACCTTGCCACAGTACAAAAAGCAAGGCTATGGCACAGCTGTAGTTGCAGAGCTTTGTAAACAGCTTACATATAAAAGCATAACAGATATATTCCTGCAACGAGATAAAAATGAAAATTTGAACTTTTATAAAAATATTGGTTTCGAAAATATATCAGAATTTGAGCAGGTTTTGCTTTAGTTAAAAAAGATGAATTTGAATTTAGGGGAGAGTAAACTATGTATAAAGGTGAGTTAGCTACATCAAGTGGTATGTGGGGATTATGGAACTATGATACATATAAGCATATTGACGACTATGATAAATGGGATGAGCTGTTTTGTGAAGATGAAGATATTGTTAAACAAATCGAAAGTCATTATTTTACCCCGATTTATATATTCGAAGATGGATGTCGTTCATTTACAATTAGAATAGATGAAGAAATATCCGAAAGAGAAAAAAAGTATATATGTGTGCAATCAGATGAGTATTTGTTAAAATCAACTGGCAAGGTTATTGTGTCTGGAATTGATAATATTGACAAAAACATTAATTCGGATAGTGTGATAGAACTAGATTTACCAGAGGGATATTATAGTGTTAAAATATATCTTATTTCTTGGGATGAAGAACCTGAAGCAATTTTGCCTGATGGTAAGATTAGTCCTAATGCTTTATCTGATTTTGTAGTTATAATAAAATCTAATACTAACTTAGAGCGTGACTTTAGAACAAAGATAAATACTTTTTCTGAAGACGACTAAAAAATAAAAATTCTAAACAAAAAGCAAGGCTTATGGTACAGCTGTGGTTACAGAGCTTTGTAACTACAGCTTACATATAAAAAAATATATCAGAATTTGAGAAGATTTTGATTAATTTATAGGAGAAAGCTTAAAATGACATTTGATATAAATAAATTAAAATGGACAAGAGAGCCTCAAAGTTATTTAATCACTGAAGAAAAAAATTGAAATTGTCACAAAACCACATACTGATTTATGGCAAAGAACCTATTACCATTTTAGAAATGATAATGCACCTGTTTTGCAAATAGAAACTGATGAAAAATATTTCTCTTTTATTGTTAAAACCGAGTTCGAAAGCAAGCATAGATTTGACCAATGTGGAATTGTGATGTATTTGGATTCTGAGAATTGGTTGAAGGGTTCAATAGAATACGAAAACGAAGAAATTCAACATTTAGGTAGCGTTGTTACTAACAATGGTTATTCAGATTGGGCAACAACTGCAATAGAAGCAAGTGTTAAATCTATGTGGTATAGATTTAGTCGTAGAGAAGATGATTATTGTATTGAGTGCTCAACAGACGGAATAAACTATTCACAAATGAGAATTTGCCATATATGTAACGCTAAAGAACGCATTAAATTTGGTATCTATGCTTGTAGTCCAGAAAACTCTTCTTTTAAAGCTATTTTCACCAATATGGAAATTACCGAATGTAAGTGGTTGGCACATAACGGACAACAGCCCGATAAAGAAGTATAAACTCAAGTAAAAAATATATTAAAAAGAGGAAATAACTATGAACACACCTTTTCATAATATTGACGAAAGAATTTTAAAAACAGCTGATAAGGCTATGGAGCTTGTAAGTGAACAGCTTAAGGTTGTTGATGATATTCAGGATTATAATACACAGAAAATGCTATACGCTTTTCAGAAAGCTGGCATAAGCGAAAGCCATTTTTCAACCTCAACTGGCTATGGCTTTGACGATAGAGGCAGAGAGGCTCTTGACGAAATTTACGCAACAGTTTTCGAGGCTGAAGACGCACTTGTTCGCCATAATTTTGTTTGTGGTACACACGCACTTACTGTTGCTTTGTTTGGTATGCTAAGACCAGGCGACACAATGCTTTCGGTAACAGGCACACCTTACGATACTTTGCAGAGTGTAATCGGTTTGTCTGGTAATTATTCTGGTTCTTTAAAGGATTTTGGAATCATCTATGATGAAGTAAAGCTTACACCAGACGGTAAACCAGACTATGACGCTATTGCAAACGCAATTACACCAGATTTGAAAATGGTTTACATACAGCGTTCAAGAGGCTATGAGCTTCGTCCATCACTTTTGATTGATGAAATTGAAAAGATAGCAAAAATTGCAAAAGAAAAAGCACCAAATACAATAGTTATGCTTGATAACTGCTATGGTGAGTTTGTTGAAAAGGTACAGCCATTAAGTGTGGGTGTAGATATTATGGCAGGTTCACTTATTAAAAATCCAGGTGGTGGTATTGCCCCAACAGGTGGATATATAGCAGGTAAAAGCAAGCTTGTAGAGCAATGTGCTTTCAGACTTACAACCCCTGGTATTGGTAAAGAGCAGGGTGCTACTCTTGGCGTTAACCGAGAGCTATTCTTGGGTGCCTTTAATGCTCCACACGCTACAGGTGAGGCTTTAAAAACTGCTGTGTTCGCCTCTGCCCTATTCGAGCTTTTAGGCTTTGATACTACTCCAAAATACAACGAAACTCGTGGTGATATAATCCAGCTGTTAAAGCTTGGTTCTAACGAAGCATTAGTTGCCTTTTGTGGTGGTATTCAAAAGGGTGGCCCAGTAGACAGCTTTGTAACACCAGAGCCATCTGATATGCCAGGCTATGAGAACAAAGTTGTTATGGCAGCAGGTGCGTTTACTCTTGGCTCAACTATAGAGCTTTCTGCCGATGCACCACTTAGAGATCCTTACGCAGTATGGATGCAAGGTGGACTAAGCTTTCACAGTGCAAGAGTTGGCGTGTTGCTTGCAGCACAATCTATGCTTGAAAAAGGTTTAATTACTCTATAATAAAAAAACAAACGCCAAAACACTTTACAAAATTATATAAATAAGAGATAATCTAATCAAAGCTATTTTAAGTAATTTTAAATAGCTTTGATTAATTTGTATTTAGGGGAGATTTTTATATGAAGGTTACCTGTTCCCATTGTGGCACAATAGGCGAAGAAGACGCAATGAGATGTACAAAATGTGGTACAACGCTTGAATATAACAATATGCCAAATAATTTTAATCAATTTAACAATACAGCTGTATCTGCTAAAAACAGCAGCAAAAAAGCTAACAAAGCTATAATAGCTATTGCTATAGCAGCTACATTGGCTATAGGTGGAGCTATTGCTGGTGGTATAGCTATCGCAAATAAAAATAGCTATAAATCAGTTATAAAAGACAAGCTTTATAGCATTGAAACCTTAGACGCTGAAAAGCTTGCAGCTACCTACCCTAAGTTTATATACGAAGGATATATAGACGAATCAATAAGGTATGATTCGTATGATGATTTTGTGCAAACAACGGAAGATACTAATATAAAAATCATTGAAGATAATATCCTTAATAAACTTGAAGAAATGGTAGGAGATAATTTAAAATTCTCTTACAAAATAAACAAGATTGATACTTTATCAGAAAAAAAGCAAAAGCTTTTCTGCGAGGCTATCGAAGCTGTGTATAAATACGACACAGGAAAAATAAATGATATAAAAAAGGCAGAAATAACTGTAAAGGTTAAGGGTAGTGACGATACCTACGAATTTGATTGGGAAGATGTTTATCTTGTTAAGGAGAATAAAGAGTGGTATTTACTTAACAGTGATTTTGAATCAGATTCTATAGACACAATTTCTGAATCTTATGACATTCATCATAACGACTGGTATGATATAGTAGTAGACTACTACTTTGATTATATAGCTGATGACGATTCAGTTATTGATGATTAATACAGGTTTTAAACAAATAGTTTTACATTAAGGAGGGTTTTATATGAAGGTTGCTTGCTCTAATTGTGGCACAATGGGTGAAGAAGACGCAATGAGATGTACAAAATGTGGTACAACGCTTGAATATAATGATACACCAGAAGAAGCTAATACAAGCTTTAAAACCAAAATCAGTCAAGCTGTCGCTAACAACATTTTAAAGAAATCTAATAAAGCTGTAATAGCTGTTGCTTTAGTAGCTATAATCGTTATAGGAATAATTGGTGCTGGCATAGCCATTATAGACGCAAATAAATATAAATCAGTTATAGAAGATAAGCTTTATGCTATTGAAACCTTAGATGCAAAAAAGCTGGCAGACACTTACCCTGAATTCATCTATAACAACGATTCTAATTTTGGATTTACAACATATAACAAGCTAGTGACAGTTATTGAGGAGTTCTATTTTGATTATATGGAAGAGCATTTCTTTAAGGAACTCCAGAAAAGAGCTGGCGACAACCTGAAATTTTCTTACAAAATAGAAAACATTAACGATCTTTCTGATAACAAGTATAAAAAATTCTGTAATGCAATCAAAGCTGAATGTGACTATAATGTAAGAAATATTACTGCAATAAAAAAAGCTGATATAACTGTAAAGGTCAAAGGTAGCGATGATACCTACGAATTTGATTGGAATGATGTATATCTTATCGAGGATAACGGAAATTGGTATTTGCTAAATGACGATTTAGAGCAATCCTCTCTTGGCAAAAAAGACGATTACCATGTAGACTACTATCATTATTTTATTGCTCAAAACAGATAATGTGTTACAAAAACTCTTTATTTGATTTTTAAAATCAGGTAAAGAGTTTTTTATCAGCTTGCCTGCGTCGTCGTCCTTGTTCTGAGCAAATTCTGCTCGACAATCTATTCCAGCGTTTAAACAGGTATTAGTATTAGTCTGAGTTTGTATACGACAAAATTAATTAAAATTTTCAAATATTAGCTATAAATACTTGCATAGAATTAAAAAAACGCTTATAATTAATGTGTAAAAAAATGTAATCATTTTTACAAAAATAAGATGAAAGGAAGTAGTACACATGATTTATTCAAAAGAAGTTGAACATATGTGCACTGTAGCAAAGGGCCCTAACCACGGTCCTGCACCTATTCCTGAAGAGGGTAAATGGGTAAAATCTTACGAAATTAAAGACATATCTGGCCTTTCACACGGTATTGGCTGGTGTGCTCCACAGCAGGGTGCCTGCAAACTAACATTAAATGTTAAAGAGGGTATCGTTGAGGAAGCTCTAGTTGAAACAATCGGTTGTTCAGGTATGACACACTCAGCTGCTATGGCTGCTGAAATTCTACCAGGCAAAACTCTACTAGAGTGCCTAAACACAGACCTTGTTTGTGACGCTATCAACACAGCTATGAAGAACATCTTCGAGCAGCTAGCTTATGGTAGAAGCCAGACAGCTTTCTCAGAGGGTGGTCTACCAGTTGGTGCTGGCCTTGAGGATCTAGGTAAGGGTCTTCGTTCACAGGTTGGTACAATGTACAGCACAAAGGTTAAGGGCGTTCGTTATATGGAGATGGCTGAGGGTTATGTTCTAAAGACAGCTCTAGACGAAAACAACGAGGTTATCGGCTATCAGTTCGTTAAGCTAGGTAAAATGCTTGAGGATATCCGTCGTGGTGTTAGCCCTGATGAAGCATATAAAAACAACATCGGTCAGTATGGTCGCTTTGATGGCGCAGCTAAGTATATTGACCCTCGTGAAGAGTAATTGGTAAGGGAGGACTTAATAATGGCAGTTACATTTGAAAGTATGGACAGAAGAATGCCTAAAATTGAGAAATGCCTTGCCGAGTATGGTATTGCAAATCTTGAAGAGGCTAGACAGCTATGTCTTGATAAGGGCTTTGACCCATATCAGATCGTTAAAGACGTACAGCCAATCGCATTTGAGAATGCTGGTTGGGCTTACACACTAGGTTGTGCAGTTGCACTAAAGAAAGAGGTTAAGACAGCTGCTGATGCTGCTGAGGCTATCGGTGTTGGTCTTGAGGCTTTCTGTATTCCTGGTTCTGTTGCAGAGCAGAGAAACGTTGGTCTAGGTCACGGTAACCTAGGTGCTATGCTACTTAGAGATGAGACAAAGTGCTTTGCTTTCCTAGCAGGTCACGAGAGCTTTGCAGCTGCTGAGGGTGCTATCGGTATCGCTAGAAACGCTAACAAGGCTAGAAAAGAGCCTCTACAGGTTATCCTAAATGGTCTTGGTAAAGATGCTGCTTACATCATTTCAAGAATCAACGGCTTTACATATGTTCAGACAGAGTTTGACTATTTTACAGGCGAGCTAAAGGTTGTTAACGAAACAGCTTACTCAGATGGTGAAAGAGCTAACGTTCGTTGCTACGGTGCTGACGATGTTCGTGAGGGCGTTGCAATCATGCAGAAGGAAAACGTTGGTGTATCAATCACAGGTAACTCAACTAACCCAACTCGTTTCCAGCATCTTGTTGCTGGTACATACAAGAAGTGGGCTATCGAGAATGGCGTTAGCTACTTCTCAGTTGCTTCTGGTGGTGGTACAGGTCGTACACTACACCCAGATAACATGGGTGCAGGTCCTGCTTCTTACGGTCTAACAGACTCAATGGGTCGTATGCACGGTGATGCTCAGTTCGCAGGTTCTTCATCAGTTCCAGCTCACGTTGAGATGATGGGTCTAATGGGCATGGGTAACAACCCAATGGTTGGTGCTACAGTTGCATGTGCAGTTGCAGTTTACGAGGCTACAAAATAATCTATTTTATCATTTAGATAATTTTGAATAGTAAAATTCAATAAATGTATGTAAGACACATCATTCAGAAACAATTCTGTTTGATGTGTCTTACTTTTTATGTTACTTTTAAATGTTTTGATATTATGAAATACTACAGAAACAGAAAGGAGTATGTTGTGGAAAACTATTTATTCTATGCGTATTTAAAATATCAGAAGGATAATAAATTAAATGCTTGGAAATATTTATTGAAGTATCATAAACCGATATTTATTATTTTTGTGATAATGATTATATCGGTAATAGTTCAAGTAATTACCACTATTCTTAGTGTTAGTTATTGTAGCTGGATTTGTTTTGTGATTGAGATTATTGCTTGTATGTTGATATATTATTGGTCTGAAAAAGATTTAATTAAATATAGTTTTGAAAAGTATGAAAAATATTGTGATTACTGTGAAAAACTTTACAAGTGGCTTAAACATCTTGATATTAATAGTTACGAAGGTATTTACGAGCTATTACAACGAATTAAACTTCAAATTTCAGAAAGAAAAGACGAAAACGAAAAGAGTAAAAATCGTTTTGACAAATGGTTACAAACCCTTGCCATACCCATCGTTATCACAATGGTAACTACTATTATTAATAAACAAGATGACTTGATTGCGATGATAAATCCAGTTGTTGCTATACTTATTGTTTTTGTTGAGTTATATATTACGTTTACATCAATTAATAAGGTTATTTCTTTTCCTAAAAAAAGAAAAATAGAACAAATGCAATGTTTTGCTAATGATTTGCAAGGTGTTTTAGATTACATAAAAAGAGATAAAGAAAAACAACTAAATAAACCTAACATTTTAATACCTTGCGAAGAAAAATCCAATATTTGATGATGTGGGTAACAACCCAATGGTTGGTGCTACAGTTGCTTGTGCAGTTGCAGTTTACGAGGCTACAAAATAATTTGAGAAATCGCTTTAAATAAGGATTTTTCAGCATAATATAAAATTTAAGGGCTTGAGGTTGTATAACTTCAAGCCCTGTTTTTTATTGTGGGTATTGCAAATTTTCTACATTTTTACACTAATACTAAACACCTGTTTAAAAGATAGATAAAACCCACCCCCTACCAGTAGCACTTTTAATAGTATGGGAGAAATAGACCGAAGGGTATTGTAATAATTGTTTTTTAAAATCGAATATGGTACAATATAGAAAATAATGTAGCTAAAAAAATCAATGGAATTTCATATAAATTGATTTTTAGCTTCTGTATATTTCAGTTAAAGGTGATTATTATGGCAAAGTATAATATAAGAATTGCCGTTTGTGATGATTTACAAGCAGAACGTAAAAACATACTTTCAATTCTACACAAATATATGGATATTCACGAATATGATTTTACGATAGATGAATTTGTGTCTGGAGAGGATTTACTATCTGCTGATGTTGCTGTTTACGATTTGATTATTCTTGATATTTTTATGGATAAGCTTAATGGTATTGACACTGCAAAAGAGCTGATAAAAAGAAAAAATAATGTAAAAATTATTTTTTGCAGTACATCTAACGAATTTGCTGCAGAATCATACGAAGTAGATGCTATTCGCTACCTAACAAAGCCAGTTTCTGAAGAAAAGCTGTTTTTCACGCTCAACAGATATTTTCAGGCTTACACAGCAATGCAAATGCTGACATATAGAAGTAACAGAATAGACGAGCATATTCTTATTTCTGATGTAATATGGATTGAGGCTTCTGGACATAAATCTATTATTCATACAACTGATGGTGATATTGTAACAACTACAACCTTATCGCAATTTTGCGACCAGCTAAAGAACGCTGATTTTATTAAGCCTATACGATATGCACTTGTACCACTACGAATGATTTCTGCTGTGCCTACAAACAAACTAAAGCTATTTGATGGAACAGAAATTTCTATTGGTCGTGACCTAAAACAAGATATAAAAGATGCATATATGGATTACAAAATGAAGAAGCTTCTTATGAAAGGAGAAATATAATGCCACTTAATGTGCAAATTTTCATGGCTATAGAGGCTACTCTTTGCTATGTTCCTGGAATATTTCTCAGGTATTCTCCTTTTGCTAATAAAATAACAACTAAACGAAAAAAATTACTTTTTCTTATATACTCAATAATTGTGCTGTTAAATATGGGTTTTCTGTTTTTGGGACTAACTGACTATGATACAGCTACAAAGCTTATAAGATTGGATATGCTTTTAATTCAGATTGAGCTTATTCTTACCAATATCATTGTAATACGAGGTTACTTCAGAGAGCATATTTTCACCTTTGGCGTATCATCTACCTGTATGTATCTTTTACTGTCGATTTCGAGCTATTCACCACACTTTTTTCAAGGGCTTAATGACTTATATAAATACCTGATGGGTTCTGCTATTTATATTGTTATAACCATAGCGTGTTGTCCAGCTATATTATATCTTCTTAAGAAAACCGTTTCTCCTTTTTTGACTAAAGATTACACAGATTATTGGAAAAGCGTGTGGTTTATTCCTCTTTTGCTGTATATATCAATGTTTCTGGCTTTGCCTATTGAAGAAAGCATTGAAACACTAACAGTTCTTTTAAGCCGATTATTTATAGGCTTTTGTGTTATAGTTTTCTCAGCTGTAGTAGCAAACAACCATAAAAACCTGATAGAAAAACAAAAGCTCTCTGAACAGCTTAATATGTCTAAGGTACACTATGCAGGCTTACAATCAAAGGTTGAGGCTTCACGAAAAATCAACCACGATCTTAAACACATAATAAACGCTGTTCGCCATTATATTGATACAGATGATAAATCTGGTCTGGGTGAATTTTGCTGTACCATTGAGGATGATGTTTTGTCACACAACAATGTTCCTTATACTGGTAACTCAGCAGTAGACGGTGTGCTGTATCACTACATAAAACAAGCTGAAGAAAACAATATAAAGTTTCAGTACAGAGGACATATTGCAGAATATGGTATTTCTGATATGGATATATGTGTACTTTTAGGAAATGCACTTGATAATGCTTTTACTGCTTGCCTTACAGTAGCAGACAAACGCAGTATTAGTGTAACGGCTGAAACTGACGAAACCACATTGTCGGTTGTAATTCAAAACACCTTTGATGGTAAGGTAGAAACCTCGTCAGACACTATTTTTTCTCGCAAGCGTGAAAATCGTGTTGGGCTAGGTTTAAAATCTATGCATACTATTTGCGAAAAATACAACGGTAGCATTAAAACAAAATGGAACGATAACACATTTACTGTGTTGATTGTTCTTTCGTTACAATAAAAAAATATAAAGCTTATGACTACAAGATAGAATGGAATTTTAGTAATTGCTTACACAATTACTGAAATTCCATTTTTGCTTATAAATTGGAATTTGCAGGGGCGTTGCCCCAGAGCAATCAATTCCTACGGAATTGGTTACATCTCCCACCAGCCTTTGAAAAGGCTGGTGCTAAACTTTACGCTTTAGTGTCTGCTACGCAGTCACTAAAGAAG
>JAZSEI010000142.1:0-22539 GCA_045531635.1 Acutalibacteraceae bacterium | reverse complement strand
GTATAAAAAATCTGGCAAAAAAGATACCTGTAATTAGGGCTGTCATACTTACAATCAAAATTGCCCACATAGAAGACCAAATTGTTTTGCTTTTCTTCTCTAATTCTTTCGCCATATCAAGCAAAAGTTGTTCGTTTTTCTTATTGCTGTTTTCCATATTGATTTTCTCCCCACTTAATAATTCATTTACACTGATGCAAAGAATATCACACAGTTCAAGCATATTCGAAGTATCGGGCATTGCGATGCCCCGTTCCCATTTGGATATTGCTTTATCGGTGATACCCAGTTTTTCTGCCAACTGCTTTTGTGTTAGGTTTTTCATTTTTCTGCACTCGGCAATAAATCTTCCGATTTTAATTTGGTCCATAAAGTACCTCCTTTCGCATTCAGTATAGATAACGACGTGAAGAAAACACACCTACCAGCGGTTTAGTGAGGAGAAGTAAACCTATGGTAGAGTGAAAATTGACCGTCAAATTCAAGTTTATCCATTACTTACCATTAATCGCCCTTATTCTGTCTATAAGCTTTGGCATAGCTGTTTCAAAATCTACACCATACCAATGGTAATTTTCGTTTTTAAGTGTAGCCTTTATGCAATCAACTGTAAAATCAACTGCAATTTTAAGTGCGTCCTCTTTGCTTATACCATTTTGCATTAAAGCACCTGTAAAGGCTGACGCAAAAATATCGCCTGTACCGTGAAAGCTGTTTGGTAGCTTTTCGGTGTAGTATTCAAAAAATGTATCGGTTTCGCTATTGTACGACATTACACCAAGCTTGTCATCATCAAGCCTTACGCCTGTTAAAACGCAATATTTACAGCCCTGCTTACTTAAACCAACAAGCACCTTTTTTATAAACTCTCTGCTGTAGCTGTCACCAACATAAGGGATTTTAAGCATATAGCAAGCCTCGGTAAGATTTGGCACAATAACATCTGCCTTTGCACACAGGCTTGTCATTTGCTCTACAAAATCAGTTGTAAAGCCCTTGTATAAATTGCCGTAATCTGCCATTGCTGGGTCTACAACAATAATATTTTTATCGGTTTTAAAATCATCAAACAGCTTACGCATAAGCTCAATTTGCTTTACCGAGCCAAGATAGCCTGTATAAATTGCGTCAAAGCCAATATCAAGCTTTTTCCACATCTCTGTAATAGGCTCAATACCGTTTGTAAGGTCGTTAAATGTAAAATCAGAAAACGCTGTATGACCCGAAAGCACAGCAGTAGGTATTACAGCTGTTTCTACTCCCATAGCCGAGATTATCGGCAATGCCACAGTAAGCGAGCATTTACCAACGCAAGAAATATCCTGCACAGTAACAATTCTTTTCATTACCAGACCTCATTAATAGAAAAATGCTTTAATTACCTTTAGTGTTTCTTCGGCTGCAACTACCTTGAATTTCTCAAAATCCATATAATCGTTATCGTCAACTGTATCTGAAATAGCTCTTAAAACTGCAAAAGGAATTTCGTTACGGTAGCATACCTGACCAATGGCAGCACCCTCCATTTCACAGCAATAAGCGTTAAAAAATTTGCCGATTTCAAGTCGTGCTTCCTTGCTTGATACAAACTGTTCGCCAGAAGCTACAGTTTCAAGATATACATTTACATTTGGAATGTCCTTTTTACATTCGTTGTAAATCTTCTCAGAAAGCTCCTTGTCTGCCTTTATGCAGGTCATAATTTCGTCAGAGAACTGTATAGTTCCTCTTGTGAAGGCTTCACACTGACCCTCATCTACAAGACATTTATTATCATGGTGAACAACTGCACTAGACACAACAATATCGCCTATATTCAGCTGTTTGTTAAGTGCACCAGCAACACCTGTATTTATAACAGCTGTTACATCATAATTCAAAATCATAGTTTGTGCACACATAGCAGCATTTACCTTGCCCACACCACACTGTGCCACAACGCACTCTTTGCCATTTATTTTACCCTTATAGAAGATAATCTTACTAATAGTATTAACCTCTATATCTGTCATAAGTGATTTTATACCATCAATTTCAATATCTAACGCACCTATTATACCAAGCATAATTTTATTCTCCTTTTTTATTTATCTCTATTTATCCTAAATTACCTGTTTCGTACATAATTACAGAGAGTGCTGTAAGTGGTGCTGTTTCGGCTCTTAATACTCTTTTGCCAAGGGTTGCAGCGTTGCCACCCTTTTCTATTACACTTTGCACCTCTTGCTCCTCAAAACCACCCTCTGAGCCTATAAACATATTAACACAGCTGTTTGGTTTTATTATATTAGCAACCTTTTCGCCACCACACTCGTAAAAAATTATATTACAAGCGTTTTCGTCAAGAGCTTTTACAGCCTGCTTAAAGCTTACAGCCTCTTTAACAGCTGGTATTATACCTCTGCGTGACTGCTGTGCTGCCTGTAGTGCTATTTTTTGCCAGCGTGTAATTTTTTTATTAAGTGATTTTTCATCTGGGCGTGATATACACCTTGCCGATATTACAGGCACAATCTCGCTAACACCAAGCTCTACAGCCTTTTGCACTATGGTATCCATTTTGTCACCCTTTGGCAAGGCTTGATACAGTGTAACCTTTACATCTGGCTCTTGCTCACATTTAAAACTCTCGTTTATTTTAACAGTAACATTCCCCGAGGTAATACTGTCTATAACGCCATTATGCTGTATTAAATCACTGTCTACAAGAGTTATTTCTTCGCCTGATCTCATTCTTAGCGATTTTTCGATATGCTTTGCATCTTCGCCATCAATAGTATAATAATCGCCTACAAAAGGCTCAACAAAAAACCATGCCATTAATATCACCTCGATAATAAATATAACAGATTACTTTTATGTTTGCAATTTATATTTTTTAAATAAAAACAAAAAGAACGGTAAGCATAAAGCAGTTACCGTTCTCAATGGCGCGGAAGAAGGGATTTGAACCCTTGCGCCGGTTACCCGACCTACTCCCTTAGCAGGGGAGCCTCTTCACCACTTGAGTACTTCCGCATAATGGTGAATTATTAAAAAAATATGGCGGAGAGGAAGGGATTCGAACCCTTGGTCCCTTGCGAGATCACTAGTTTTCAAGACTAGCTCCTTAAACCACTCGGACACCTCTCCGTACAACAGTTGTAATTATAGCACCGTATAGGTTAATTGTCAACACTTTTTCGAAAAAAATTTTATTTTTTTTCAATTTTTATTTCTACCCCCTATTTTTGCCTTATTTCAGCCATTTTTTAACCATATCATTGACTACTTTATTGCTATTGTGTAAAATATAATTACAGAAAAAATCAATTTTCTTAAAAATTTTTCAAAAAATATTTTTAATTTTTCAAAAAATATTTTTTAAAAGTAATAAAAAAGGAGTTTTACTATGGCTATTATTAAAGCTTATAAGGGCTTAAGATTTAATTGTGAGAAAGCTGGCAAGATATGCGAGCTTGTTTGCCCACCTTACGACATCATCAACGATGAGCAGAGAGAGGGCTATATCAACACAAACCCTTGTAACATTATTCGTTTAGAGCTACCAAAGGGCGAAAACCGTTACGAGCAAGCATCAGACATTCTTAACAGCTGGCTAGCAGATGGTACTCTTATTAAAGAGGACAAGCCAGCTATTTATATCTATGAAGAAGAATTTACAGCATACGGCAAAAGAAACAGCATTAAGGGCATTATCTGTCGTGTAAAGATTGAGGAATTCAGCAAGGGTGTTATTCTTCCTCACGAATTTACTCTTTCTAAGGCTAAAGAGGACAGACTTAACCTTATGAAGGCTACAAACTGCAACTTCAGTCAGATTTATTCTTTATATATGGACGGTGGCAATAATACTCTTGGCAAAATAGACGCACTTTCAGCTGGTAAGCCTGACATTGAGCTTGCAGACTGTGAGGATGTTATCCATAGAATGTGGATAATCACAGACGAAAATGCAATAAGCGAAATCTGCAACGATTTTATCGACAGAAAGCTATACATTGCTGACGGTCACCACAGATACGAAACTGCACTTAACTACAGAAACTACCTAAGAGAAAACGGCAAGGCTAAAGAGGGCGATGCGTGTGACTACCAGATGATGATGCTTGTTGATATGGAGCACCCAGGCTTGGTGGTATTCCCTACTCACCGTTTAGTGCGTGACCTTGAAAGCTTTGACGCAGAGAAGGTTATGGAGAGCTGTAAGGAATATTTTGACATTACAGAGTACAACGATATTTCTACAATAGAAGCTAATCTTATGGAGCTTTATAACGAGGGAAAAAAAGCATACGCCTTTTACAGTGGCAACAAGCGTTACAGTCTGCTTGTGCTAAAGGATATGGACATTATCAGAAAGCTACTACCAAACGCAAGCAAACCAACACAGGAGCTTGATGTAACTGTATTACATACACTTATCCTTGAAAAGGTATTCGGCATTGACCCAGAAAATATGGCAAAGCAAATAAACCTTACATACACAAAGATTTTTGACGAGGCAATCTCATCTGTAGATACAGGTAAGGCTCAATGTGCCTTTATTCTAAACCCAACAAGAGTTTCAGAAATCAGAGATGTAGCATCTAACGGCGAAAAAATGCCACAGAAGTCTACATACTTCTACCCAAAGATGATTACAGGTCTTGTTATGAATCAGCTTGAGGATTAATTATTATATTATAATACACATAACCCCTATTAACAGCACTACAAGCTTTTAATAGGGGTTTCTTTTACTTATGTATTAAATTTTATCACCTTGCATAAGCCTGTTAATCTGTGGCAATTTAAACATAACTGACGCACCTAACATAGTAACAATCATTTCTGGCAGCATATAAGCACCATTGTAACAAATTGAATACAACACTACATTCCAACCATCTGGGCACCAGTTGGCAAAGAGAATTGTACCAGAGATAAAGTGACTAATAAACCTAATTAATAGTGCAATAAAAATACCACTACATATCCCCTTTACACCTTTACTACGAAAAGCACCGGATATTCCAAGTGCAGTATAAGCCAGCACATAGTCAAATACGATTGTACCTATAAGCACCATAGGAGTTAACCCCCAGCTTAGCACCTCTCCAAAATCAAGGCAAAGCTGTACGATAGAATACAAAAACGCTGAAGAAAATCCCCACTTTACGCCATACTCAATAGACAGCATTGCAATAGGCAACATAGAAAGCAATGTTACCGAGCCACCCAAAGGCATTTTAAATACCTTTACCATACTAAGCACTGCCCCCAGCGAAATAAGCAACGCTGTTAGTACCATTCGCCTTGTGTTTGTGTTTTGTGTTTTCATAAAAAACCACCGTCCTTAAATAAATATAGTATCAAGTAAATACAAATATACACGGTGGTTTATAAAACAGAAAATGCCGTCACATTTTTATAGTGACGGCATAGAAAAATCATAACAGACAAAATACTATTTTATATTTCCCTCCGTCGGCATTACCCGAATCAGGTTCAAGGGTATCAGCGTATACGCCTCTCTCAGCCTGCTATAGCAAGCTCCCCATATATTTAATATTTACTTAGCTTTATTATAACACCTTTTTAATAAATTTCAAGTAGTAAATTGCTTATTTGTCAGCGTTAAATTATAACAAGATTACTCCTCCTGCTTAACCCTCCTCCAATATTCTGCAAAGGCTTGTTCGTTTTTATTGTCACCATATTCGTAATATTGTCTGTTTTTAAGTACATCTGGTAAATACTGCTGTTTAACATAGTGGTTTTTATAGTCGTGTGGGTACAAATAAAATTGCCCTTTGTTAGGGTTGTCGTCACCGTCATAGTGCATATTTTGAAGCTGTCGTGGTACATCACCCACAAAACCCTTTTCAATATCGTGCATAGCCATATTTATTGCATTATATGCCGAGTTACTTTTTGGTGCGTTGCATACCATTATTACTGCATCTGCAAGTGGTATTCTCGCCTCGGGCAAGCCCACCTGTAATGCTATATCTACACATGATTTTACTATCGGTATAATCTGAGGGTACGCAAGCCCTACATCTTCGCAGGCACACACAAGCAATCTTCTACAGGCTGACGGTAAATCTCCTGCTGACAGAAGCCTTGCAAGGTAATATATAGCACCATTTGCGTCTGAGCCTCGCATAGATTTTTGGAATGCAGACATTATATCATAGTGCTGGTCACCGTCTTTATCGTAACGCATTGCACTTTTCTGTGTAAGCTCTTTGGCTGTGTCAAGTGTTACTACTCTGGCACCATTTTGTGGTAATGTAGACAGCACACAAAGCTCTACTGCGTTAAGCGATTTTCTTACATCGCCACCACAGGCATACGAAATATAGTCAATTGTTTCGTCACTGACTGTAATTTCTTCGTTAAGCTCATCTGCCATAATATTAAATGCTCGTTTTACTGCTTTGGCTATTTCTTCGTGTGGCACAGTTTTAAACTCAAAAACTGTACATCTGCTTAAAATAGCGTTATAAACATAAAAATAAGGATTCTCGGTAGTAGACGCTATAAGAGTAATAGTACCATTTTCTAGGTACTCAAGCAGTGTTTGCTGTTGCTTTTTGTTAAAATATTGTATCTCATCAAGGTACAATAAAATCCCGTTCATACCACCAAAGGTGTCAAGCTGTGCAACTAATTCTTTAATATCTGCAGTAGATGCAGTTGTGCCGTTAAGCTTACGCAAAAGCTTGTTTGTTCTTTTGGCTATATATGTAGCAAGTGTGCTTTTGCCCACACCTGACGGACCATAAAAAATCATATTTGGTATTTCGTTTGAGCTTTCTATAATATTACGCAGTGGCTTACCCTGTGATATTAAATGCTTCTGCCCTACAATATCATCTAGAGTTTGTGGCCTTACTCTGTCTGCTAATGGAGATTTCATCATATTCCCCCTGTTTAGTATGTAATATAACTAAGCATAGCATAAATATAGCAAAGCTTCAAGCAAAGATAGTATACAACCCAAACATTAAACATAATAATCTTAAAGCAACTAACCTTACGCATATTAAGGATTTAATTATGAATTTTTTATGAACTTACAGCAATCCCCATAGGTTCATCACTTTGAAAATTTACGAATTATTCAAGCTTTATTGTATATTTTAGGTGTATAATAATGTGGTACAAGGTATTAACAGGCACTAATCATACACTTCTAATAGTGCCAACACATAGTATAAAACAGAGGTAATATTATATATGCAGAATTTTTTATTTCGTTTAGCAAAATTTATGCACGGCAGATATGGCACAGATCAATTAAACCACGGACTATTTATTCTTTGGTTAATTATGAACATATTAAACACTATATTTATAAAAAGCAGATGGGTAAGTATTTCTATTACTTTACTATTTGTAATAATTCTATTCAGAAGCTTATCCAGAAACATATCCCAACGACAGCAAGAAAACACAGATTATCTTTATTATTTAAATAAAGTTAAACCTTTTTTCGCTAAGCTAAAGCCAGTTACAACAAAAATTTTCAGCTGGTTTAAACTGCAATTTCGTAAAATCAAAGACATAAAAACGCACCGTTATGTAAAATGCCCTTATTGCAAGGCTACAATTCGTGTTCCATTCAGAAAGGGCAAACACACAGTAAATTGTCCACGATGCACTGTAGATTTTAAAACAAATATAAGGTTCTAACAACAAACAATTTAGCCTTGTAATGGTTTAATTATGTTTAATGCAACAGTTGTATTTTTATGCAATTTATGTTAATATAATCACTAAATAAATATCAAAGGAAGATATGTGTATGGACAATAATTTTAATAAGGACACACAAAATAATATAAATTCAAAAACATATACTGGTATGCCTGAGAGATTAATGAACAGCAATGCTGTATCTCAAAACAGAACTATACCACCTGTAAAACCTACAGAAGAAAATAATAGTCAACCTACTACCCCTAGTGTTGAGAACAAAAACATGGGTATGAACAACAGTCAGCCTATGAACCCTACTATGCAGAACAGAAATATGGGTATGAACAATGGTCAGCCTATGAACCCTAATATGCAGAACAGAAATATGGGTATGAACAATGGGCAGCCTATGAATCCTAATATGCAGAACAGAAATATAGGTATGAACAATGGTCAACCTATGAACCCTAATATGCAGAACAGAAACATGGGTATGAATAATGGTCAGCCTATGAATCCTAATACGCAGAACAGAAATATAGGTATGAATAATGGGCAGCCTATGAACCCTAATATGCAGAACAGAAATATGGGTATGAACCATGGTCAACCTATGAACCCTAATATGCAGAACAGAAATATGGGTATGAACAATGGTCAACCTATGAGCCCTACTATGCAGAACAGAAATATGGGTATGAACAATGGTCAGCCTATGAACTCTGATACAGAGAACAAAAAAGCTGATATAAATAAGGATCGAGCTTTGAACCTTGATAAGCAGAAGAATCCTGTAGACATAAAGTCTGATAAGCATGCTGATATTGTTGATTTAACTCCAGATACAAAGCTTGAAATCACATCTACAAACTATCTTAACACTAAAATTAAATCTGATGTTGTAGATGATATTGTTGCTGATATGGTAGACGATATTAAAATAACAGATGAAAGCACACCAGAAAGCTTAACTACCAAATTACCTCATTTTATGGATGATTATACTCAAACAGATAATCAACCTAAACCAAAGCAAGATGTCAAATACAACTATCAAGCACTTACTCCACCAGACAATAAAAAAACAGGCATAATTGTATTTGTTTATATTCTCACTGTAATTCTACTTATAGCTGGTTTAATTGGTATTAGCATTAACTTAGGTGACTCAACTAACTTTAAAGATAAATTTGACCAGTTCATTTCGGATATAAAATCTGATTTTTCTGAATCCTTTGGAGACGATACTCAGTACCCTGATTTCGGTGACGATGACACAAACGATTTTGACGACTACAATATGGATATTCTTACTCCATACAGCTTAACCATCGCTAGTTCTGATCAAACAGTTGAGATATCTGCTCCAGAAGGAATAGAATTAGACACTAAAAACTCTTCAGCTTCTGAAGCATTCTATACCGACTATGTTATAGGAGCTATATGTGCAGCTCAGCTTATACCAATTTCTGATACCGACAACGAGGAAGAACAAATAAACCTGATTCTTAACCCTTACAATGACGATCTTTTAAGCTACGAAGAACTTGATACCGAATACGGAGATTCTTTTTTCCTTTTAAATTTTTCTGACCGTACAGAGGTAGCTACCTTCCTTTCTGTTGACGATAATGTTGTTCTTGCTATAAGAGCATACACCAACGATATCGATGATGCTATTGACACAGATGCTCTTGCAAGAGCTGTAAGTATTCTTTCTGACAACGCAGGAATAGTTAATTACTAATCGAAAGCATCAATAAACAACCCCATTTGCAGATTACTTTGCAAATGGGGTTTTACTTTTAATTATTCAATTATTATACGTTAAATCTGAACAGAACTATGTCGCCGTCTTTCATAACATATTCTTTACCTTCGCTTCGTACCAAACCCTTTTCCTTTGCAGCTGTCATTGTGCCACAAGCCATAAGGTCATCAAATGCGATAACCTCGGCTCTGATAAAGCCTCTTTCGAAGTCTGTGTGAATTTTACCTGCTGCCTGTGGTGCCTTTGTACCCTTTGTGATTGTCCAAGCACGCACCTCTGGCTTACCAGCTGTTAAGTAAGAAATTAAGCCAAGTAAGTCATAGCAAGCTGTGATTAGACGGTCTAAGCCTGACTGTGTAAGACCGATATCGTTAAGGAACATATCACGCTCTTCCTTTTCCATATCAACAAGCTGTTCTTCAAGCTCTGCACAGATTGGCAATACAGCAGCATTCTCGCTATCTGCAATAGCCTTTACCTTTTGGTAATAAGCGTTATTCTCGATACCATCTGCAAAGTCAGCGTCGCTTACATTTGCAGCATAAATAATTGGCTTATTTGTAAGCAGTGCAACTGTGCTTAAAAGTGCCTTCTCTTCCTCTGTACAGTCAACACTTCTTGCAGATTTTCCCTCTTCAAGTGTTGCCTTTACTCTCTCAAAAAACTCAAGCTCTGAAGCATACTTTTTATCTGCCTTCATAAGCTTTTTAGTTTTGTCTATTCTTCTTTCTATCATTTCGATGTCAGACATAACAAGCTCAAGATTAATAGTTTCTATATCTCTTGCAGGGTCTACTGAACCATCTACATGAATAATATCATCATTATCAAAGCAACGCACAACATGAACAACAGCGTCTACCTCTCTGATATTTGACAAGAACTTATTACCTAAGCCCTCACCCTTTGACGCACCCTTTACCAAGCCTGCAATATCAACAAATTCGATTGTAGCAGGAGTAAACTTGTCTGGCTCGTACATTTCTGCTAGCTTATCAAGTCTTGAATCAGGTACAGAAACCACACCTACATTAGGCTCTATAGTACAAAAAGGGTAGTTTGCAGATTGTGCACCTGCATTAGTAATTGCATTAAACAAAGTACTTTTACCTACATTTGGTAAACCAACCATTCCCAGCTTCATATATTTCAAATCCTTTCGATAATAATATCAATCTAAGTTTTAATTATACCAAAAAAGTTAATTTATAGCAATACATAACAGATGTTAAATTGGAGTTTGTCGGTTATACTGAACATCGTTTAAAACCAACAGAAGATTTTAAAGCAAATTTTGTGCTGAATAAATACTGCACCACATAACAGTTTGCTTTTATAGCAATCACAAACATTACACACTAAATAGCATTGTTTAATAAGTCATCCCGACAAGATTTATTGTACTCTATCATAGATTTAAAAAACTCTGCAAAAGACTCAAATCTATCTATTTCACCTCCAGCTAACCATATAACATTACCAGCATATTCACCGTTATCCAAAACAAGAACAAATAAATCTATATCATCTCTCGAAACAGCAATCGGGAGCAAGCCATCGCCAAGCGATTGTAATTCTTCGTTATAATATACTTCAACGTCTAACATCTCCTTTGCTCGGTTCATTTTATCAGATATTAAATCATCCGTCCCAAACAGATCAACCATTTGATAAAAACAGTTCCAGCCGTTAGCACAAAGTAAAAAGTCAACATAATCTTTACTAAGCTTTTTCCCTATTTTGTTCTCGATATAAGTAATGTCAGACATTTTACCAGCAACCTTAGGATAATAATATTCCCATAAATTATTAACATCTGCCTTCATCATCTCATCTTGTACTATTAGCATAATAACGATTAGCTCTTTCCACTTTTTCACAATTAATCCCTCCACAAAATAACGCTTATTAATCCACCATATCCTTAATCAGCTCAAAATACTTTTCGTTCTCACCGTCGAATATTTCTTCGCCTTCCAACATAAAAGCTCTTAGAAGATACTCTTTAGCTTGCCCCGAATTTCCAAGCTCATAATAACATTCTCCAAGTCTTAGCATAATAAAAGGGTTTGTATTTCCGTCAGGACATTTTAACGACTCTGAAAAATAATTCAAAGCGTCGTTATATTGGTCTAGCATATAATAAGCGTCACCTATTGCAACATAAACCCATGTGCTGGCTTCCCAGTCGTATTTAGGCTCTGGAATAAGCTTGAGTGCAGATTCATATTTCTTTATAGCCTTTTCATACTTATCTTTTTCGCAATATTCATCGCCAGCCTCACACAAAGCTGTTATTTTTGAATATAATTTATCATTTAATTCCATTTTGTTCACTCCCTAAGAATTTTAACAACATTTTAATCTGCTGTACTTATAGTAATCTCTGTTAATCAGAGATTCAATCCAAAAACTCCTCTATATAAATTCCTCTATATCTTCATATTCATTTTGTGAAAGCTTTGTCATAAAACGTGCAAAAGAATTTTCTATCTGATAGCCACATTTAACTATATTTTCGTAATTAAACTCTGGTATATCATCTACATCTAAATCATCTGGATAATCAACAATCTCTACCATACCTGTCATATCATTATAGATACAAAAGCTAGACGAAAATGCCAACACTGACGGGTCACCGTTTTGCATATTGTTTGTATCTATACAAACAATATCGCCACCTATTGTTACAGCAAAAACAAAAATATTGTAATCAGATAAATATTTTCCAGTATCTACCGATGTATTTTCTTCAATCATACCTTCAATATCACACAATGCCAAATAGCAGTCAAGCATAGGCATTTCGTAAGGTTGATAATCCCTATAAAAGCTTATTACCTCTGTAGCCTCTTCGCCAATTAAATTCACCAGACTTTTCAGCTGTTCATCTGTTGCCTTAACAAAAAGCTTTTTCTCTTCATTATCAATATTTAAAGACTTTCTAAAATTTTTCTCAATAACACTATAGTCCATTGCCAGCATAACCTCCATTTAATAATTTACACTAACAGCTATACTTAGCATACTTGTTTATTATAATGCTTTCAAGTAGGTTTGCTGTTTTTGTAGGTTTATCCATATTATCATACTTATATTTGTATACATCCTCAATTTTAATCAGATGTAAAAATAGCACTCTTACATTTAAAGCTTATTACTGTTGTATCGTCATTGTGTAACACTATTTTTACATCTTCACCATTACAGAATATATCCAATATTGTGTCATAATCTATGTCTGTTTCTTTTATATGCGAGTTCCACACAAAATCTCTTATATTCTCAAATTCAATAACTGCTTTTTCTATTTCAGCATTTCCCTCTGAATATTCCTTTTGCTTCCATGCACAAAAATCTAACACTAATTTCAGATTATCATCTTTATGTATTAATTCGATTACATTACTATCGTGAAAATCAAATTATTTTATCAATTCACCTACAAGCATTGATTCACTTCCTAATTATATCATTGCTGATTCGTTATTTCTGCCAGCTATTTTAATCAAACATCTGCACTTTCTAAAAACTCCACACATACATCGTGTAGTTCAATATTTTCGTTTAAAATATTCCCTGTTTTTCTGTTTACAAGATTACACTTAATCGCTAGGTTTCTATAGCCGTCCAGCAATTCCATAACCCTATAAATAACCTCGCTGGTTACATCATTTAGCATATCCTCTGTTTTTTGATAGCTATTAATTTTACTTAACGATACATTAACAGCTACATCCTGAATATCTTTAAGCTCATTAAAAAACACTTTTTGCTCTTCTGTCATATATTTTCTCCTGTTTATTATATTCCATAGTAATTAAGCAGTCAAAAAACTGGCATTATGCTTTGCTGATTGGTTCTATAAAAACCATTTCGTTATCTTCAATTATTTTCTTTAATTTAAAAATCTGCACCTTGCTTAAAGATGGTGCAAATTCAACGCTACCTCTTGAAAATTCGCCTTGAATAATACCAAGGTATAGCTTTTTAATAAAGCTCATCCACTCAATATCATCTGCACACTCACATTCATCTTTATTCTCTAAATAATCCAAGCCCTCAGCAAGATAAAACATCTCTAGTGCTGTACTCAATTCACAGAACTTATTTTCCATTATTGCTGTTGGAACCTCAAATCCGTCATCCCAATTATAACCAAGTAAAATTAAATGAAGAAGCTCAGAATCGCTTACAGTATTTAATTTTTCTATTAATTCCGAAATTGAGTCATAATCTAAAAACTCTTCTGCAATTATTTTCTTATCGTCCATTGTAATAACACTCCTGATTTAATTATTATAGTTTGTATTGTATAGCTCTAAAGGCATTATTCTCTAAATGGGTTAAGCCCTGACTCTCTCATCTTATCAAATAACCCCTCAAGCTCTTTTGACGAATGTACTGTCATTAGATAGTCATAGCAAATAAAAATTTTAAATCTATAAGACACATACGGTATAGCATATATATCCTCTCGCAGTAATAATCTTACCAACATTAAAAGCTCATCTGATGTCAGCACCGAAGAATCATTTATCTGTTCAAACAGCTGTAGCATATTATCATCATACAGCTCTTTATAATGATACTCATTAACCTCGCTTTTCAAGTCCATCCATTTATTTACCTTTTTCACTCTAAAGCTTTCAAGCCCCATATACTCTGCTATCATTCGTATTGCGTTTACATAAGAATCTTCAATCGCTTTGTATTTTTCTAATGTAAGCTCAACACCATTAAAGGTTCCACCAATATCAGACACCGATATCCAATCATTCTTTTTTATAGTTTCATCATCAGAGTATTTAGTTATAGAATAAACCTTCATACAATTAATCTCCTATTTATATTCTTCTATCCACGCTTTTATATCATTATCAGAATATAAATACTCTGTTGGTGACAGCATCTCGGCTACATAAGAAGCAACAACCAGATAGTCCCACGCAGTAGTTTCAGCTATCTCTATTGTATCATCATTGCTAATATATTTAAATGCCCATTCGCCAACAATCTCTCTGCTATAAGTGCCGTATATTATTCCTTGCAATTTTTCTGTTATTTCAGACCTAGTTGGTTGTTCCATATTTTCTCTAACCTCCATAAACACTATAAATTCAATAATAAAGCTATTTAAAATCCTCTATAATCTCCAGAATCTCTTCATCATCAGAGTTTATATTAACATTAAGAATATCCATTTTCAGTTCTGGAAGTATATCCTCAGTAAGCTCTAATAATCGTCTATATTCCCAATCATCAGAATAATCAATACATTCCTTAGTAATGTCGAAAAAGTATTTTTTAATCCATTCTTTTTTAACCCTTTTCAGATTATTTCTGGCTAATTCTATACCACTAATATTTTGACCCTGACAAGCATTTTCTACTAATAGCTTAACCACAGCTTTAGCAACATCAACAGGGTATTCATCAACAACGCTGATATCAGCATAAGAAAAACCAATCTCTTTTTCTAATCTTTCTATCAGCATAATTTCATATAGATTACAAATTTGTTCGTGATTTATCATTTTGTTCACCCTACACTTAAAAAATCTCATACACAAGGCAAATCAAAAGCTTGCTTATCAACATTAAATTCCTCACTCAAAAAATATTTTGGAATTTCAATAATGTCAAAAGTACAGCTTAACCCACATTTTTCTGCAAGCTTTATCAGTGCTATTGAAGTTATATCAACCACAGTAAGATACCCTACCATATTTCTACGGAGCTTTTTCACTCGCTTGATAAGCTCCTCATTAAACATTTTTTCATCCTTATTGAGTAATGCTTTCAAAATATTTTTCAAAAATTTTTCATCTTGGTAGTACACCTCACGAGTTTCATCTGGATTATCAGAAAGCTCGTTTACCAATACTCTTGCTCTTTCGTAATCATTATTATAAATCGAAAATATTATTGGTAACTGTTCTAAGTAATCCTCAAACAACTCAACTTCGCCTATAGCAATTGCAGAATATACAGCCATTCTTATTTCTTTAACTCTTTGCAAGCCTTTTTCAACTGCCGGATTTGTTATTTCAACTCCACTTTTTTGCAAATCATAGGCTTTTCTTTTTGAAAGTAGATACAAATACAGATATTCAGCAGATTTTTGAGCATCCTCACATAACATCCACGCTGTTTCTGACGCTAAATAATATTGACCACTAATCAGATAATATAAAGAAACTAAATCACGTACCCTGTAATCGTTAACGGCTTTTTCTTCATTACCTTGTGTAGAAATATACTCATCAATCAAAAAATCAATATTTGCCTGCTCCATAGAAACATCGGGTTTATTTATTTCGTTTCTGACCTCTATATTATGAGCAATCTCTTTATCCCATTTTTTAGTTTTATATGTAATTTTCATTAATACCCCACTCATTTATTAAAAACTTGCTATTTTATTTACCTTGTATAAGCTATACACTTTTACATTCTACATTTATAAATAAAGTTGCCCCTTTTAAAAAGAAGCAACTTTATCTAATGTTTTATATTTACAACACCTAAAACCGAATTAATCTCCAAGCAGTTTAACCTTCACCTTAAACTCCTCGTGTTTCTCGTTATCCTTTTTATTAATTCTATAAATAGACAGCTCTACAGTATCGCCTTCTTTATAAGAATCAAGCACTTCGTATAAGCTCATAAGGCTTGTAACAGGTTTACCATCTATCGCTGTGATGATATCGCCCTCTTTTGCCTTACTATCTTTAATTGGGCTTTCGTCGTTTATCTCTGCAATTCTGACGCCTGGCTCTGCGTTGTAATATTTAGCCATAGAGTTTGAAAATTCTGTAACCATTACACCAAGTCTTGCTCTGCCGGTTACATAGCCATTCTTTATAATTTCGTCAACTACCTCTTTTATCTTTGTACTTGGAATTGCAAAGCCCATACCCTCAAACTGGGTATCTACTACTTTGATTGTATTTATACCTACAACCTGACCATTCATATTAGCAAGTGGTCCACCTGAGTTACCTGGGTTAATTGCAGCATCTGTTTGTATATATGTAACAGCACTGCCACTTAATGTTCTGTCAAGTGCTGAAATTATACCCCTTGTAAGTGAGCTTGAATAATTGCTACCACCAGGGCTACCTATTGCAACTACATCCTGACCAACCTTTAGCTCATCAGAATTTGCAAAAGAAGCATACTTCCAGTCCTTTGCGTCTTTATATAGTAGCACAGCTAAGTCGGTACGCTCGTCACAGCCTACAACACCCACATGATAAAGCGAACCAGATTTTGTTGTTACCCACACATTACTGCCTATATCGTCAAGAATAACATGGCTATTTGTTGCTATGTATCCGTCTGCACTTATTATAATTCCTGTTCCCTCACTTATAGGAAGACCAGTAGATGGATTTTTGTCACTACTATATACAGCTATAGAAACTACGCTTTCAGACAGCACCTCATATGCTTTTTCTGTTGAACCATCCTCAGTATTGTTGCTATCCAGTTTAATTTCGGGTCCATTCGGGTTAGCAAGAAGTCCTATCTCTGTTTTTTTATCTTCGGCTGAATCACTTTTTGATGACTCATTGCCAAAAATGCCTTCAAAAACATTGCCACCACTATTTTCAAATGTAGATAACCAACCTACAAGCAATGCTATAGATGCCACTGCTATACCTGCCATTACACCCATAAACACCTTAACCGATGTTTTCATCTTTTTTCTACTCTTTTTACCATCAACAGTTACAGGATAATACCATCCACCATTAATAAATTGAGGTGTAACCCCCTTTGGCAATTCTGTTCCTGGGATATATGGTACATACTCTATGCGTGGCATAGCCTGGTTATAGTCTTGCTGATATGGTGTTTGATACATAAATGGATTCTGCTGTTGGTTAGCAGTGCTTTCGTTCATTGGTAACGCTTGATTGTTATTAGTATTGTTAGCATTATTTATATTATATGTATCAGTCTGACTACTATTAATTGGTGGTGTTGGCACAGTATTTACTGGTGCTTGATCAATCCAATGTGGCATTGGTGGTACTGGTGGTGCTGGCACTTGGTTAACCCACTGTGGCATTGGTGGTGCTGGCACCTGGTTAACCCACTGTGGCATTGGTGGTACTGGTACAGTATTTACCGGTGCTTGATTATTCCACTGTGGCATTGAGAATGCTGGTGGAATTGGCACAGAATTATTTACTTGTGGCTGAGCCTGTGCACTATTATCTGCAACTATATTTTCTTTATGTTCTTTAGCTCCATTTGGCACATCAGCACCAAAATTATTGTTATTCATATTCAAATTATTATTATCCAAAATAATTCCTCCGCATTATTCTTCTATATACTCCTCAATAGTCTGAGCTGTAGAAATAATTGTGCCGTCTGCACTTACAATAGTAGCTCCATCATCTTTTTTACGTGATGAAAAAATATTATGCACATTATTCTGTGCTTTATTTTTTGGCAACCACAATGTAAAGCTACAATATTCATCTACTACACTTTGTGCAATAATATCGCCACCGTGCAAACGCATAATTGTTTTAACAATATACAATCCCAAACCCATACCATTTTTGTCCTGACTACGAGATTTATCTGTTTTGTAAAATCTTTCAAAAATATGCATAAGCTCTTCTGGCTCTATACCATGGCCACTGTTTTTTATCTCTAGCTCTGTACGATCGCTATGCTCGGTAAGGGTTACCTGAATATAGCCACCTGTATCAACAAATTTTACCGCATTTTCGAATAGATTATAAACCACCTGATGAATAAGATCAGGGTCACCCTCTACTACAGAAGGTACTGTACAGGTTTCTAGCCCCTGTATGTCGATATGTCTTTCTTCTATTTTCTGTTCAAAGGTAAGCAGTGTTGAGATTACCACCTCTGACAAATTAAACTCTTGTTTTTTAACTCTTAGCTCTCCGTTGTCAATTCTTGACAATGACAGCATAGACGCAACAAGCCTTGATAATCGTTTAGTTTCGGTTGACACTATACGCAAATATTGGCGTTGCTTTTCTTGTGGGATAGTACCGTCAAGAATACCATCTATAAAACCTGATATTGTTGTCATAGGTGTTTTAAGCTCGTGAGAAACATTTGCGATAAAGTTTCTTCGGGTACTTTCTGACACTGCAAGCGAATCTGCCATTTCGTTAAAGGTTTTTGCAAGAGTACCAATTTCGTTACTTGTTGTAACAGGAACTCGTACCGAGAAGTCCTCATTAGCAAGCTTTTTAGCTGCTATCGAAATCTGCCTTAAAGGCTTTACCATTTTATATGAGAAAAACCATATCATACACGCAACAATAGCAAAAGTTGCAATTGCAGCATAAAGGAATATTTTGGTTATCTCTCCTGTAAAATCAGAAAATGTTGTGCTTTCGGCAGCAACAACAACAAAACCAATTGTTTCTGCACCTGTACCAATATCTACAGTTATAGGCACAACTGCAACAAAACGAGGTACTTCATACATACCACCTAAATCGCTTCTTAAAAAAATATCGTTTGATTTAGCCGATAAAAGAATATCCTGTGGCAAAGCCTGCTGTTTATGCTTGCAGTCCTCAGAGCTGTTACAGATAATTGTCTCACCCTTTTCGTTAGTAATAACAATATCTGAATTTATACTAGCCGATATAGTTTCTACAACACTCGAAACCCAACCCATATCTGACACACCTATATACACACTGTTGTTAACTGATACTGTTTTTGCAGATACTAAATCTGCAACCTGATTTGCGTTTTCTACCAGTAGATTCTGCTTTTCTCCGTTTGAAAACCTTGCTACAAAAAACACAAGCATTGTGCCAAGTATTACAAAGCTTAACAGCATAGTAACAAGACTCATTGTAAGGTATTGTGCAAATAAACTTTTTTTACCCGTCACTTATCATTCTCCTCAAAATTTATACTAATAATAAATACCACTATAAATAAAGGTATTCCTTTACAAGCAAGGAATACCTTTTATACTAACCTCTATTTCAAAAGCAGTCATCTTGTCGGTAGCGTTCACTTAACACCCTCGTTCTGAGCAAATTCTGCTTGACACTATATTCCACCGTTTAAACAGAGATTAGTATTAATAAAAGCTTTCAGCGTTTTTACAGCCTGTATATTTTGCTGTTTATCAATAAATATATTTATTCCTTTACCTCAAACTTATAACCTACACCCCACACTGTTTTTAGCTCCCATTGTGGAGAAACACCATCTATCTTCTCACGAAGTCTTTTTACATGTACATCAACCGTTCTTGAGTCGCCATAATAATCAAAGCCCCATACCTCATCAAGAAGCTGATCTCGTGTAAATACTCGGTTTGGATTAGCTGCAAGGTGATATAAAAGCTCCATTTCTTTAGGTGGTGTATCTACCTGTACTCCGTCAACCTTTAGCTCATAATTAGTAAGATTGATAGAAAGCTTGTCCCAGTTAACCACCTTTACATTTGCAGTCTCGTTTGTATTTGTTCTACGCAACACAGCGTGGATTCTTGCAACTATCTCTTTTGCCTCAAAAGGCTTAACAACATAGTCATCAGCACCAAGCTCTAAGCCAAGCACCTTATCAAAAACCTCACCCTTTGCAGTAAGCATAATAATAGGAATCTGAGATGTTTTTCTTATTTCTCGGCATACCTGCCAGCCATCAAGCTCTGGTAGCATAATGTCAAGCAATACTAAATCTGGCTTTTCCTGCTCGAATAGCTTTAGTGCCTGACTACCAGTATTAGCAATTGCTGTATCAAAACCATCTTTATCTATATACAAGCGTAGAAGCTCGCAAATATTTGTATCGTCATCTACAATTAAAACCTTTTTCTTCTTGTTCATATAAATTGTCCTCCTGAGTACCTCTTTATACTATATAATTATACCACAATAATTTTTTATTGTACATATTATATATTATTTACTTTTGAAAAGAATGAACAAAATAAAAACTAATCTAAAATAAATGCTGAACTTTGCCATAAAATGTAAAAAAGTAATTCCTATTCCTCTCCAAAGCCTGCTGTATAGCTATTTATAAGCAGGCTTTGGGCTAGATTTTACAAGCCTCTGTACTTTTTGCGTGTTGCCATGCCACCTCTTATATGTCTTTGAGCCTTGTTTATTTCAAGCACAGCCTTTACCTGAGTATAAAGCTGTGGGTTAACATATCTCAATCTTTCGCTAACATCTTTATGTACTGTACTTTTGCTTACACCAAACTTTTTGGCTGCACTGCGTACAGTTGCCTTGCTTTCTATAATATATTGACCTAATTCTACGGCTCGTTCTTCAACAATGCCTTTCATTAAAAAACCTCCATATCCTCTAATATATTCAATATATATGTAGGAATTATTTTTTATAGTACATTGTCAAATAAAGGCTTGTGATTTTACAAATCTGTACACTTTACATTGTGGTAAAAAAGATGTAATATTAGGGGTGTATCAAACAATCAAATTAGATGTTAATGGAGGGTTAAAATGAAATTAAGTCATTCAGTAAGTGGAGCTGTCAGACAGTTTTCGTATTATATTGCAAATGGGACTGTTGGTTATCCGTTATTAAACGGAATTGATTATTTTAACGAGTTTCAAGAAAGCCCAAGTTTGCTTGAAACGGTATACGCAATTTTTATTAACAACCTAGAAGTCGATGAAAACGGAGAGGTCTTAAATGCAAAATATGCTGAACAAAGAGCAGCACAGTATATAAAGCAATGGTGTGTTAGTGATTACACGGCTGAACCTACTTTTGTCGGCTCAGAAGAAATAGAATTATACTGATAACTACAATTTATCTAAATACCAAAAGAGGTGACATTATGAACGAAAAGGTTTTAGTTGGTATGAGTGGTGGTGTAGATAGCTCGGTAGCTGCTCTAATGCTTTTACAGCAGGGCTACAAGGCAGACGGTGCTACACTGCGACTTTTCAGTAATGACGATATAGGAATAAACGATAACACACGCACCTGCTGTTCACTTGACGATGTAGAGGACGCTCGCACAGTATGCTACAAGCTGGGAATAGACCATTATGTTTTTAATTTTGGTGACCAGTTCAAGGCGTGTGTTATAGATAAGTTTGCACAAAGCTACAAGCTTGGCGAAACTCCTAACCCTTGTATAGATTGCAACAGATATATAAAATTCAGCAAAATGCTAGAGCGTGCAAAAATGCTTGACTATGACTACATCGCAACAGGACATTATGTTCAGCGTGAGGTTGCACCAAATGGCAGAATACTTATTAAAAAAGCTGTAGACAGCACAAAGGACCAGACCTATGTGCTTTATGTACTTACACAAGAAATGCTGAAGCATACGCTCTTCCCTCTTGGTGGTATGACCAAGGAGGACTCAAGAAAGCTGGCAGAGGAGCATAACCTTATAAATGCACGCAAGCCAGACAGTCAGGACATCTGCTTTATAAAGGACGGTGACTATGCTGGCTTTTTAGAAAATACAATGGGTATTACTACCCCACAGGGCGATTTTGTATATAAGGACGGTACAATTTTAGGCAAGCATAAGGGTATAATTCATTATACTATTGGTCAAAGAAAAGGCTTGGGTATAAGCTATAAGCACCCTATTTTTGTGCTTGATAAAAACCCTGACAATAATATTGTTACACTTGGCGAGAATACAGACCTGTTTACAAACAGACTAACAGCCGACGACCTTAACTGGATAGCTATAGACAAGCCTACATCAGACATAAAGGTTACAGCAAAAACTCGCTACAGTCAAAAGGAAGCTACTGCTATAATTCACCCAATAGATGAAGATAAAGTTGTAGTAGAATTTGATCAAAACCAAAGAGCCATTACCAAAGGACAAGCTGTAGTATTTTACGACGGTGAATATGTAGTTGGTGGTGGAACAATAAGATAGCCCAAAAAATATTCTTGGATAATTCTCTAACATCTGATTTTCAGCTACCACTCTTATTTGGGTGGTAGCTTTTTGTGCAATTATCACTTTTGTTCTTTAGTTCATTGTTGACAAATTAGAGATATCTGCTAAAATAATATCAAAGATTAATAGCAGAA
>JAZSEI010000066.1:0-1939 GCA_045531635.1 Acutalibacteraceae bacterium | reverse complement strand
TAAGCTGATTCTAGCCAACAGCCTTGCTGCTAATAACAGTGGCGATGTTTATGCTGCTGATGTGCTAGGTATGAAAAGTGCAGGTGGTGCAAAGCAGTTTTCTTGCTATGTAACCGACACCGACAGCTATTATGCTGTGTTAGATGATGTGGTTATTGCTTTAGGTGATAAGCTTGAGTATGGTAGTGGGGTGAACCAATGAAAAATGTAAAGGAGAGTGAATGTTATGTTAGGTACTTGTGGTGAATATATAGTTGCCAATACAAACGATACAAATGATATAGTTGACTCTATAAAAGAATACGAATTAACCTTAGGATTAAGTCCCTTATTGTCAAACCCATTCATTATAAAAAAAATTGGAATCAAAGCTTCAGATAAATGTAACATTAGTATCAATGGTAGGAATTTTTCACTTGAAGCAAATGAACCTTTAGAATTTGGTTTTAATGTTTTCGATGTAACAAGCATTGTATCAAAAACTAAAAATGTAAAATTGACCATTAGATATTTATATTAAGAAAGGAATGTGATGTTTATGTACGTTAATGATATACCTTTCTTTAGTGGAGGTTCGGGTGGTTCTGGTGCTTCTATCGGATTATCAGAACAAGATAAAGAGATTTTATTTGAAATTATTGACAAAGCCTCAGAAGATAGAATACGACAAATATTAGAGAATGATATTGTTGCTTTTGAAATTCCAGATGGCACAACTCAAGTTGCAACGTATGAGTTCCAAAATAATGGAGATTTAAGAAGAGTGGTTGCTCCAGATACGCTTCAGGAAATCGGAAATAACGCCTTTGAAAAGTGCTTCAGATTGACGGGAATTGACGGACTTGGTGGACTTATAGAAATAAAAAGTAGTGCGTTTTTAGACTGCTATAGCTTTACAGATATTGAATTTCCAGAAACCTTAGAAATAATTGGTGATATGGCATTCAGAAACTGTTATTCTTTACAAAATAAAGATTTAATATTACCCAATTGCAAGCAAATATCAGCACAGGCATTTCAAAGCTGTGGTTTTACTGGTAGATTAGAGCTACCTAAATGTGAAGTGTTAAAATCGTGGGCGTTTTCTGGTAGTAACTTTTCTTCGCTGGTTTTATCAAGTGCTTTAACAACCTACGATACATACTCTCACGCATTGAGTGGTTGCTCCAACCTTGAATTTGTAGATTTAGGCACAGATTTTAACTGTGATAATTTTATCTTATCTATGAGCACAAAATACAGCGTTGAAACTCTTGTAGGTGTGCTTAACTCTTTAAAGGACAGAACAGGCGAAACAGCTTACAATCTAACATTAGGTGCAACAAACCTTGCCAAGCTTACAGATGAGCAAAAAGCAATAGCAACCAACAAAAACTGGGTGCTTAAGTAAGGAGGTAAGAGTATGACACTAACAGGAAATAAGCTAACACCAACAGACGGTATGCACTTAAAACGCATATCAGACGGCACAGTTGCAGAGGGCGTTATGTACATACCTTCGTCATTATCAGTAGAAGATTTTACAGAGATAACACACGAGGAGTATTTGCAAATCATTCAAGCAAACGGAGAAGAACCTGACCCTATATCAGAGCAACTGAACGAGCTAAAAAAACAGACAGACGCAAACTCAACCGAAATAACAAACCTACAGGAGGCTTTGTGTGAGGTTTATGAGAGTATTATTTAATTTAAGAAAGGTGGCAAAAGATATGGCAACAGTATATGCAACACTAATTATCAAGGGTAAAACAACATTCAAGAGTGTACCTGAAAAGCTAAAAGTACAGGTTAAGGAAATCCTTATTGACCTTGACTGCGAACATCTAGCTGTGGAGGAGTGATAAAATGTCAGCAATCGCAAAAATTACAGACCTAGCAAAAAAACAAGTTGGCAATGGTGCATCAAAATATCGTAACTGGTACTATGGTAGTTATA
>JAZSEI010000020.1:0-8919 GCA_045531635.1 Acutalibacteraceae bacterium | reverse complement strand
TTTTCGTCAGACAACGACAATTTTTCGCAGTAATACTGTATGTATTTCAAGAAAAATTGGCTAAGTATGACGGAAAAAGAAGCGTTCAGATGGCGTTTTGGAGGTTATCGAACAGGTCTAATGATATTTTTTATTTATGTGAAAATATAAATAGTTTTAAATTAAGAAATAAAGCTACAGCAAAAGGATGATGGAATCATAAAGAAAATCGCTGCTGCATAGCTGTTATCTAGTTGATTAAGTTGAAAACGAAAAAATATTTTGAAATAAAAAATGAAATTTCAAAGCAGAAAAAGATAAATAAAGATGCTGTAATTTAATTAAATTGTTAAAAAATCGCTATAATTTTCATGTTTTAAAAAAATTGTAGACTTAAACAAATTACAATCTTGTAATTTGTTTATTGTAATAATGAAATTTAATTAAATGATAAAAATATTTATTGGTTGTGGCTATTTTGTCTAAAAAAGTATTAAATTACAATAATACAATTGGTGTGTGAAGTGTAAAATTAATACTCATAACGCTTAAATACACTACTTTTTTTGAGGAAATCTTCATTTTTCGTTTGTGCATTGTTAATAAATTTAGAGGAAAAACTTGACTTTAGCACAAAAAAGCGATAGAATCAAAAAGAAAAACTTTATAAAAATAATGCAATAGTGTATTTTTCTGCACTATACATACAAAAATTCATTGTAATATTTTTTTATGATAAATAATAATAATAGATTCGGAATTTTTAATTATTGTGATTCATAAAATGTTTTGATTTAGGATTATATTTAATTATCAAATGTTTATGTGCAATGATTCGGGAGGAATTAGATGACGGATAAGGAGCTACGAAAGCTCAGTCGTTCAGAATTACTTGAAATGTTGCTTATTCAAAGCAAAGAAGTGGAACGATTAAAAGGAGAGCTGAAAGAAGCAAATCGTAAGCTGGAAGATAGAAAAATTCTTTTAGAAGAATCAGGCTCAATTGCAGAGGCTGCATTAAAACTAAATGATATTTTTGAAGTAGCACAAAGAGCTGCTGACCAATATCTAGAAAGCGTAAAAGATATCGGGGGATATTCATCAGAAAGGACTGAATATGTTTTTGAAGATGAAGAATAAGATAGCTGATTTTTTGAACATGGGATTAAAGATTATCTCTAAAAAAGATAAACCCCCTATTATTATTACTGAAATACCAACAATAGAACAACTGGAAGACGAATTACAACACGAGAATTATAAAAACAGATACGGCAAAATGCTTCGTAGTACATTATATACATTAATTACAGTTGCCGCTGTTGCTGTACTAGTGGCAACTTTATTTATGCCTGTATTACGTATTTATGGTATGTCTATGACACCATCGCTGACTGAAGGTAATATTGTTATTACTTTAAAAACATCAGAATTTGAACAGGGCGATGTTGTTTCGTTCTATTATAATAATAAAATTTTGGTAAAGCGTGTTATTGCATTTCCTGGAGATTGGGTAAATATAGATAAGCAAGGTAATGTATATGTAAACGATAAGCTTCTTGATGAACCATATATAACAGATAAGGCTTTGGGTGAATGTGATATCGAATTGCCTTATCAGGTTCCAGATGGAAAAATTTTTGTATGTGGCGACCATCGTTCTACTTCAATAGATAGTCGTAGTACGACAGTAGGTTGTGTTTCAGAAGAACAAATAGTTGGAAAAATTATGTTTAAAGTATGGCCTTTAAACGAAATTGGATCTGTAAAATAAATAATTAAAATAATTATTAAAAGAAAGTGGAGGAGGTAACATGAACAAAAGGAATATCCCTATCATTAAAGAATATACAAAGAAGCATAAAAAACGCTCAAAAAGACATCGTGTTATTATGGCAGTTGCCGTTTTGGTTGTTTTCTGTACTACATATGCTATGATATTACCTGCTATTACTATGGAAAACAAAAATAAATGCAATCAGGAAGAGCATTTTCATCAAAGTGCCTGCTACGGTACTCAAAAAGTGCTTGCCTGCCAACAGGAGATAGGTAAGATACATTCTCATAACGAGAACTGTTATACTGCTTCAGGAGAGCTTACCTGTAGAATAGATACAACAGTAGAACATACTCATACAGAAGAGTGTTATACTTCTAAAATGGTAATGGTGTGTGGCAAAGCAATGCATCAACATACCGAGGAATGTTCTCCAGCTCCTCAAAATGGAGGTGCAACAGTAGCTCCAACAGAAAAAGTTACCGAAGTCTCTACAGAATTACCAACTGTTACTGAGAATGTTGAAATTACTAAAGACAGTAACAAAGCAGATGTGAAAAGCGAGACCACAGAAACACAATCTGATGTAACTGATTTAACTGAGTATCTTAAACAAAGAACTATAGAAACAGGAGAAGAACATACTGTTGAGCACATTATAAGTGACTATAAAGGAGACGACGTTCCTGATTTAACTGTTGTACAGGGTCATGATTTTTATTTAACACTTAAAATTAATGCTCCTAAAGGTATTCACCCTGGAAAATATCAATACAAACTTCCAATTCAAGTTGAACTATTGAGAACAGAGATTAGTGATTACGTTCAACGTACTGACAGAGAAACTGGTGAAAGTACAAATGTTGGAATGTATTCTGCTACAAAGCAAGCTCAGGTTGTTGTTACCATTGAATTTACTGATGATATGAACAATTATGAGGATTTCTATGGTGAAATCGGTTTTGATATAGGTTTGGATAATGGTGGTGAAGAGCCTGCAAGTACTGCTATAGAAAAGAATGGTTCCTTCAACGAGAGCACAGGTATGTTTGACTTCGAAATTATCGCTACAGTTCCATCATTTAAAGGTAGTGATTACTTCCAGAGATGGAATATATCTGATAATTCATTTATTGATATGAATAATATGTGGAATCAGGATTTAAGTGAAGCTACAGTAGATATCACATATAATGAAGTAGATGAGAATGGTCAAATTACTGCTGTAACTCGACCTCTTCCTGAAATTACCGAGACAACTGAAAACGACAATATAGCATATGTACCTTACGCTGGTCGTTTGTATTTGGTTAATAGGTGCAGATGTAATGAGGCTCTTTGTGGAAATCTATCAGATACAGCAGATGAAGCCTTTGAATGTAAGAAAATTCACGAGGAATTTGATAATACTGCCTATGAGTCTTATACTGATTGGTGTGTTTGTTGGAATTCATTAATAAATCATACAATTAGTGTTAAATATCAGAATAATAAAAATTTAGGTACTAATGATTATGGTGCTGATTTGCTAAAGAATTATCCTGGAGATACCTATACTAATTATGCACAGTTAATGGACGAAGAAACTAATACTAAAATTAATGAAGATGTAGATGTTGATATACCAACTATAATAACTAAGTCAGCAAATAATAGAAATGACTTTACTATAAGCACTAATTACTCAGGTATGTTTACAATTAAAGCAAATGAAAGCAGATTGAATTTGAACAATGTTAATTTCCCACCGTTAGACCCTACAAAGGTGGATATTTCAAAGGTAGATCTATCAATATTTGATAAGCCTATTAAAAATCCTGTAGATGGTACTATCAGTAGTGGTGATGGTATACCTGATGGTTTATTTATTCAGGATAAAATGAAAAATGCTTCGTTCATACCTAATAGTATGCAAATAGTTGCTAGAGGAGTCGGAGTTGGAGATAATGCCGAAGGTGTCGTTTTAGAGCGTGGTGTTGATTACGAAGTTCAATTTGTTCCGGGTAGTACAGAACTAAATACTCCTTATGAAGGAACTCTGAATATTCTGATCTTAAATACTAGCCAATACTTTGGTGAATATATGTATACTATCCAATATAAGGTACAGGCAGTAACTGATGTAAAAGACAATAAAAATCAGGTAAAAATAAGTAATAGTGCTACAGCATCAATTTATTCTTATCCTGTTGCTCAGGCATCACGTACCTGTAATATTAATCAGAACTGGAAATATAGACAATTTAAATTAACAATTGAAAAAGTGGATTCAGTTGATCCAAATATAAAGTTGGCAAATGCTGTTTTTGGTCTTTATACAGAAGATGGATATGAAATAGCTAGAGCAGAAACTGGATCAAATGGTATTCTGGATTTTTCTACAAATGTTCGTAAAGGTATATTCTTTGACCCAGGTGAATTGTATTTTGTTCAAGAAATTGATGCTCCTGAGGGTTATAGTCTGAATTCTATGGAGAATTGGTTCTATTTTTCAGATACACAAATAGATGGTTTCAATGTATCAAATCCAGGAATTATGTTCTGTTCAATTGATGACCCTGAACAAAATGTAATGCAATGTGTAAACGAAAAGAAACTTGAACTTCCTGAAACAGGTGGTTGTGGTACAGTTATATATTCACTAGCAGGTAGTGTTATGATATTAGGATCTGCTTATGCTTTATATAAGAAGTTCGTAAGAAGAAAAGGGGTGCGATAATGGATTTGTAACTGCTTTTCATTTATTAAAGTATTTTAATGGAGGTAAAAAATATGAAATTATTCAACAAAACAGCCAGCGTATTGTTGGCAATGAGCATGACAGCAATGCTCACTACTACAGCTTTAGCTGCAAACACAGATGGTGAGGTATCAGCAGAGCCTACTACTGAGGTAGCTACATCACCTTATCTAGATATATCATCACATGAGTTTACAGTATATCAGATTTTCTCAGCTACTCAGGCTGATGAAGACAATGCTTTGTTGTGCGATATCGAATGGGGCAGTGGTGTTAATGTTTCATTATTATTATCAAAACTAGGCTCAATCGAGGCATTTAATGTTTTAAAAGGTGAAGATGGCGTAATTCCAGCAAATCTATCAGCAAATGAAGTAGCTACTGTTCTTGAAACAATTCTTGAAGAAAAAGGAAATGATTCTGCAGAAGTAAGAGCTTTTGCGGCACTTGCACATCAGTGTATAAGTGGCACTGGCACAAAAATAGGATCATCTACTACTATTGATGGAACTGTTGTTGATGGCAAAGCATTAGACGCAGGTTATTATTTAGTTGTTGATGTAACCTCAACAAATGGTCAGAATACAGCTAAAAACCTTTCTCTACTACAAGCAACAAAGAATACTTCTATGGATATTACAAGCAAAACTGCAATTCCAATGGTAGAGAAGAAAGTAAAAGAGGAGTCTTTTAAGGAGCCAAATCAGACTGACGTAACAGGATATACTTTTGAAGAAGGCTATAACGATGTTGCAGATTATGATATCGGTGACGATGTACCTTTTATGTTGATTGGTACTATGCCTACAACTTTAGCTGATTATTCTACATATAGATATGTATTCCACGATACTCTATCAGCTGGTCTTACTTATAATGAAAATGTAGAAGTTTACCTTGATGATGATAATGATTATACAACACAGTATCAAATTAACCCAGATTCTTATTCTGTAGTTACAAATGAAACTGAAAATAAACTAGAAATTTCATTTGTTGACGTTAAAAAAGTAAAGGATATGAATAATAACGATTTAACTGTTACTGCTGATAGTAAAATCATTGTTAAGTATACAGCAAAGCTAAATACTAATGCTGAAATCGGTCTGCCAGGTAACCCTAACACAGTTTATCTTCAGTATTCAAACGACCCTAACTACATAGGTGATGGTACACCAACAGATGATGAATACACAGGTCAAACACCAGAGGATAAGGTAATTGTTTTCACATACGAGCTTGATGTTACAAAGATAGACGGTGAAGATGCAAATAAGAAAAAGCTTGATGATGCTGAATTTACTCTAAAGAAAAAAGTAAACGGTAAAGATTTATATTACAAGAATATAAATGGTGCAGTAACTTGGGTTTCAGCAGAAAGCGAAGCAACTATATTAACATCAGTTAATGGTGAATTTAAAGTAGTAGGTCTTGATGATGGTACTTATTACTTAAAAGAAACTAAAGCTCCAACTGGATATAACCTACTTAAAAATGAGATTGAGGTTATAGTTGATGCAACAACTATAAATAATCAGCTTTGGATTGATTTTGTACCATCTAAAGCACTTACAGCACTAGCTATTTCAGTTAACGATGACGATAATAATGCAACTGTTGACGAAACTTCTGCTAATGCTGAAGAGAACATTGAGGATGGTATTGTAAAGATGAACGTTGCTAACACAAAAGGTTCTCTACTTCCAGAAACAGGTGGCGTTGGTACAGTTCTGATTTATACAATTGGTGCTATACTAGTAGTTGGTTCTTTAGTGCTATTAGTTACTAAAAAACGTATGGATAAATAATATTATCTGATTTTAGTGCATTAATATTTGTTTATTATTAAAAAACTGTCTGTAGAAGCGTTACAAACGCTTCTACAGCAGTAAGGAGAACTCTGTAAAATGAAAAAGAATCTATCTACAACTATATTAGTAATTACATTAATTATAGGGCTCTCCTTACTGCTGTATCCGACAATAAGTGATTATTCGAATACAGTGCACCAGTCAAAGGCTATAGCAGGATATGTAGAAACCGTAGCAAATATGGAAGAAGACCAATATAACGGTTTTCTTAACCAAGCTGACAAATACAATACAACGCTTGCGTCGTCTCCAACGCATTGGAGATTAACAGAGGACGAAAAAGCCGAATACAATAGCTTACTTGATATTTCAGGTACTGGTATTATGGGTCATATTGAAATTCCTAAAATAAATTGCTCGCTACCCATCTACCATGGAACAGATGATAATGTTTTACAAATAGCCATAGGTCATATAGCAGGTTCATCCTTACCGGTTGGTGGTAAAAGCACTCATACGGTTTTGTCAGGACATAGAGGTTTGCCTTCTGCAAAGCTTTTCACAAATCTTGATAAGCTTGAAAAAGGCGATTTATTTATGATTTGTGTACTTGATGAAGTATTGACATACGAGGTTGATAATATATTGATAACACAACCTGATGATTTTTCATCTCTTGGTATAAATAGAGATGAAGATTTATGTACTCTTGTAACTTGTACACCTTACGGTGTTAATACACATAGACTTTTTGTTCGAGGACATAGAATTGAAAATGTTAAGCAGTCTTCTGGTGCAAGAATTACAGCTGATGCTATGCAAATCGAACCACTATTAGTTGCATCTTTTGTAGGAGTGCCAGTGTTATTAATAATATTTTCTATGATGATGTTTTCTAGTAGAGAAAGTAAACCTAAATCGAAAAATTTTAAGAGGAAGTGATATGGTATGCTAAAATTTTCTGCCAAAGTAAAGCACGTTTCCATTTTCTTATTAATTGCAATATTATTCTTTTCTTTCCCACAAACTGCTATTGCAACCGAAGAAGTGGGCTCAATAAATCTTTCATATGCAATTGAAGGTGCAGAATTTTCTCTGTACAAAATTGCTTCTGTAGCATCTCAGGCTGACATTACTCTTGCTGATGAGTATTCTGATTATGATGTTGATCTCGAAAGCGAAAATGTTGCATTAACATTAGCTTCTTATATTCAAAGTGACAATATTCAGCCATTAGCTACTGCTGTAACTGATGAAAATTGTGTTGCAAAATTTAATAATATTCAAAAAGGTGTATATTTAATTTTGGGCTCAAGTAAGGTTGTTGATAATGTAAAATATACTGCGTTGCCTGTAATAGCATCTCTTCCGTTTTCGTATAATGATTCATTAGTTTGGGATTTAGAAGTAAATGGTAAATATGAATCAGTTCCATACGATTCATCTGTAGAGCTTTCAGTATTAAAAATCTGGAAAAATGTTCCTAGTGAGAATTTACAACCTAAAGAAGTATCAATTAGCTTAACAAAAAATGGTGAGATATATGATACCATTACACTGAATTCTGATAATAATTGGAAACATAAATGGACAAAACTTAATGAGAGTGACCAATGGGCAGTAATAGAGAACAATGTACCAAATGGTTATGAAGTGAACATTCAAAAAGACAAAAATACATTTGTTGTTACTAACATCTATAAAAAAACTGATGTACCTCCAACACCTAGTACACCTACACTGCCACAGACTGGTCAGTTATGGTGGCCTGTATATGTACTTGCTGTTGTAGGAATATGTTTTATAATTGCAGGTGTAATTCGACGCAGAAAGAATGTATAAAATGAAATCTAAAAAAGGTATAGTATTTATTATGATTGGGCTGCTACTTATAGTTGTAGCCCTTTCTTTAGCAGTTTATAATCTATGGGATTCCGATAGAGCAGAAAAAGTAGCTCTTAATACGGTTTCTGAGATAGAAAAGGTTATCCCTGATAATCCTAATAATGAAATTTCTCCTGTTGATTATCCCGATATGAAGATGCCAATAACAGAGGTTGATGGTTATGATTATGTTGGTATCTTAGAAATTCCAGAACTAAATTTAAAGTTACCTGTAATGGAAGATTGGGACTACAATAAGCTTAATATATCACCTTGCTGTTTTTATGGCTCTGTCTATAAAGATGATTTGGTAATAGCTGCACATAACTATTACAGCCACTTTGGTGGATTAGGACAATTATCTATTGGTAGCGAAATTATTTTTACTGATATATATGGATATAAGTACAATTATAGTGTTATATGGACAGAAATTATACATCCAGACGCAATTGACCAGATGATAGAAGAAAAAAGTGATGACCAATGGGATTTAACTTTATTTACCTGCACTATTTCTGGTGGTAGTAGATTTACAGTTAGATGTGCGAAATCTAGTGAGAACATCTGATTTTGTAAGAATGTTTTTATACTAAACTCTGATAAAAAGTGGACACGGATTTGCGAGCAGATTTTGTGCCAAACGAATACTGACCCACAGGAAGGCTGTCGCCTTCCGAGGACGCAGTATGAAGTTTGGTGCAAAATATGCCGTAAAGAAGTCTACT
>JAZSEI010000034.1:0-3592 GCA_045531635.1 Acutalibacteraceae bacterium | reverse complement strand
TTATAACAAAAGCAGTTGAAGAAATTCTCGAGCTTGCAACCGAAGCACTCACAACCGAAAGTCTTGAAAAAGCAAATCTTGTTGAACCTCTCGAGCAGGTTATTGATAAACTCAAACGAGTTATCAAAAACGGGCATATTTCAAGACTCCGTCAGGGCGACTGCACCATGGAACTCGGATTCATTCTTTCTGATCTTCTCACAAACTATGAAAGAATCTCTGACCATTGTTCAAACATTGCAGTTTGTATGATTGAAACAAGCGAAGAGAGCTTTGAAACACATGAGTATCTAAACGAGCTAAGACATGGCGATGACAGTTCATTTAAAACTGACTATAAGGCTTACAGAAATAAGTACGTATTACCTTAATAATCGAATTTAATATGATTAAACACAAAAACACCACCGCTTTCCAAAAGGGTTAGCCGTGGTGTTTTTTGTATGTGGTAATAAATTGGAGTTTGTTGGTCAGAGTTGCACTCTGGTGGCTTATAGCATAACACTATAGTTTTATAGCTTATATTTAGTTTGTACTGATCCAAATGTTTTTTATGAAAGGTGACTTTGTCACCCTTTTGGAATCACCACACTTAGTCAAACGTAAAGTTTGGGTCCCCCTTTTTATACTAAACTCTATTAAAAAATAGACTTCTTTACGGCATATTTTGCACCAAACTGCATACTGCGTCCTCGGAAGGCGACAGCCTTCCTGTGGGTCAGTATTCCTTTGGCACAAAATCTGCTCGTAAATTTTTGTCCACTTTTAAACAGAGTTTAGTATTAAATGGTGATAGAGTCTAATTTTTTTAATAAATAAGAAAATAGCCAACACATGCTAAAAGGCAATCCTTACTGGATTGCCTTTTAGTTATTGGTATAATTATATTTTAATTATTCAGTCACTTGTGTGGTTGCTTCTGTAGTAGCCTCAGTTGTTACAATCTCTGTTGGAATTTGTAACTGGCTAAAATCTGCTGTTGGGTATTCATATGTACCAGCAAGTACAGCGTCTCTGTATTTTTCATAATCCTCTTTTGAAGATCTTGTGAATGTAAAAGGTATTTCGTTTTGATATAGAGTTAATGTATCACCCTCTACAACAGCCTTTTCCTTTATCTCTGTGCCAGCTTTAATTTCTTGATTGTAAGCGTCAACTCCACCTGGAGATAATGTTATTATGTTTTCACCGTCGTAGTTATACTTCTGTGAAGTGATACTTACAAAACCTGTATCTGCAGTATATTCATTAAATTCACCATCATCTGTAAATTCTAAGTAGAAATTCATACCGTAGTAAGGGTCTGTATATAGCCAATAGCCTAGGATACTTTCATTCTTTTTAAATTCTGGACCATTTTGCTTAGGCATTTTAACAGATGGCTTCCACTTAAATGTAAGTGGCTCGTCATCGTAGCCTGGAATTGTAAATGTTAGATATTTACCCTTAATTACATTACCTGTAATAGTATAATTAAAGATCATCTTTGAACTATCTTTCATTTCTAGTGTGCTATCAGTTAGCACTGCATCTGTTTCGGAATAGCTTGAAGCATAATCGTTACCACCACAAGCAATCCACTTTGTGTCTGTAAACTTATAATACTGCTCTACACCTTCTTCAGCAGTTTCAACATATTCTTGAGTTGTTTCATCTAGCTTTACAGGAACCCACATACCAGACTTTATTGAATTATTAAAAAACAAAAAATAAACGCCAAAAGCAATTAACGCAACTAATAAAACAGCTATAACTGCAATAATTGCTGTAGCCTTTGTTGATAAGCTTTTGCTTGCTTTTTTTGTTGTTGGTGTTGCTTCTTCGGTTACTGTGTCGTAATCCTCCAGAAATTCCTCTAGCTCACCAAACTGTGAAGTATATTCTTCTTTTCCATCATCCTCTGAAAATCCCATTACAGGTTCTTCTGATGTAAATGAGTTATCTTCACCAAATAAGTCTTTATTCTCGTCACTCATTATATTCTTCCTTTCGCATTTAAAAATTAACAGAATAATTATATTATATTTCTACCAATCTTGCAAGGTGTTTTTAGCCAATATTTAAATGTAAGTTAGAGCAACTATTGACATCTTCGCTCTTTTATAAGATTTTGATAATAAACAGCAGTCATTTTTGCTTTATGTTTACCACCATAGCAAACATAAATAAGCAGTATGATAAGCAGTGGAATAGCAACAATGATAGCAATAACAAGTGGTTCAATTTGTGTTGCGTCAGCTATAACAAAAACCTCTGATGACTCTGCAAGATTCTCTATCCTATGCCCTCTTACAAGAAGTCTGTGAGTATTAACACCATATGGTGTACAGGTCATAAGTGTACAGTAGTCTTCGCCATTTACTATTTTTAAATCCTCTGTTTCGTGTGGCTCAACGATTAAGATTTTATCTACTTCATATGTAAGTGTTTCATCAAGTACACGAATTGTAAAAATATCTCCCTCTGTAAGCTTATTTATATCTGTAAAAAGCCTTGCTGAGGGTAATCCTCTATGTCCAGAAATAACACAATGCGTACTTTTACCACCTACTGGTAATGATGTCCACTCTAAATGACCTATTGCAACCTGCAAAACATTTTCATCTGTACCATGATAAATAGGAAGTGAACAATCTATAGATGGTACTTCAACATAACCAATAATACCATTACCGTCTATATTAAGTAGGTAGTCATAGATTTTTTTTTGACTGTCGCTAAGTCTATATTCAATTGGACTGTTAGCAAGCTGAGTATTAAACGCTTTTGCCTCACTTAGCAATCTATCGTATGTGCCATCATCTAGTGTTGCAACTGATTCTGAATAAGTTGCAATTGCTCGTGATTGGTGGTAGAAATTCCAATAATCACTAATTGTTGGATACAACAATAAGGACAGCCCAACAATTAATACAACTAAAATAACAATATATGATATTTTATCTTTCATACTGTATAGCTCTCCTTACTTTTGTAATACTAACATTTAATAAAAATTTCTATTAAATGTTAGGCTTAGTAAGCCGAAGATACTAATATCTTCGGCTTACTAAAAAATGTGTATTAATTTAATTATGCCTGATAACTCATACGCTTTTTAACAATAAATGTTACAATTGCACCCATTACAAGAACGCTACCTAGTACATAGAATAAAGTTGTACCAAAAGCACCAGTTGATGGTAAAGTTGTACCTGTGTTATTTACGATGTCAGTTGAAACTGAACCATCATCAAGATCTGCTGTGAAATCAGCAAGCTTACCCTCTTCAAGCTCTACGCCATCTATATTTGTTTGATTTGCTTCTAGTGAAAGTAGTGCAGGCTCAACTGCTTCAACATCATGCTCAGCAGAAACACCAAAGTAAACTGGTTCTATGCTGTTGTAGCCTTGAGGAGTTTTTGTTTCTGTTAGACGATACTGACCGTCATCAAGACCTCTGAATGAGAAAGTTGTACCTTCGTCATTTACTGCTACTGACTTAGCTTCCCAATCTCTTGTTGTTACATTGAACTTTTCAAGTGTAAATTCTGCACCTGTTAGTGCGTTATGGTTAGGGTCTACCTTATTAACTACAGTTTTATATGTAAAT
>JAZSEI010000154.1:0-2415 GCA_045531635.1 Acutalibacteraceae bacterium | reverse complement strand
CCCAATACACAAACCAAAAAATGTTAACTCATTAAATTTAAGCAATTGCAGATACAAAAAAAGACAGCCAAAGGCTGTCTAATTTTGAGAGTGCAATGGTAATGAATAATAAATAAATATAATTAAATACCCAAAAGGGCGAGTAAAGAAAGAAAATAACGCTCACAACAACTTTAAAGAAAAGAACCCGAACAAAAGCTACTATCAAAACATTTGTTCTATAATTATTGTAACTCAATGCTGTAAAAATGTCAACAATCAAGCGAACATTTGTGTGTGAGCGTTTTCCACCACTCAATTAAACCCCTTTAAAAAGGGGTTTAAGCCGTTAGGGCTTAATTCCCTAAATTCAAGGTTCGCCACCTTGAGGGCAGGGGGGGATTGCATACAATCCCCCCCAAGGGGGACAGCGTGGGAGCGATACGCCCAGAACGTCAACGGTCGAGATGAACGAGCCTACGGCTCGCCGTTGACGGTCTTACTCTGTACCAAATAAACGCACCAAGGCAAAAGAAAAGGGATAGCATAATGCTACCCCTAAGTTTTATAATTTAACGCCAAAATATTGTCTATAGCCACTATACCAAAAGTAATATTCACGCTTGACAGGTTCGCCAACCTCTGCACTGTCGCCAATGTTTACAAGGTCGCCGTCCTCTACATCATCAAGAGCAAGTATTCTCTTTACATCTCTGAACATACCCGAGTAGTTAATTAACCGACGATTAGCAAGAGCCTTGTCTAGCGTTCTGACTGTTTCCACAGTCAAATCCCAATCATCGAATATCAAATAGTCACTAGCCTTAGTAGCATACTTGGAACACTCTGCGACAGCGTGAGCATCTGAACCCTTGCAGGCTCTTATATCCACCTGTGGCAGGTAATCAACCCTTAAACACTCTTGCCACAGCTGGGCAAGCTTTGCTCTACTGATGTAACGCTTATCTTTGAAATACGACTTATTCACAGCTACAAGCATATGTATATGTGGGTGGTATGTATCAAACCAATCGCTATCAAAATTAACATTGTGCGTTACCTCTAAATTACGCACAGAACCACGCCACACGGCTTTAACTTCCTTACGGCTAGTCAATCGCTTTAATGCATCGAAAAGCAAATCAAGCGTATCAGACAGCTTGTCAGCTGTGCAGTTCTGAACAGTCAGCGTAACAAAAATATAAGCTGTGTTGTTGTAATGCTCGTTGATATAATCTACTATCTTCATTGTGTTGTAGTAGCTTTTTAATGACCTACGCCAAGAACAAAGTGGGCAAAGCCTCACCCTACAACTCTCAGCGTGTACAAGCTTTTTATTTCCTTTAGCATCTACATCGAAAGCAAGAACCTTGCCACAAGCTTTTAATCTGTCTGCTTTCTTGCCGTCTATCTCCTTGTAAGCCATTGCTAGATACTCATTAGCCATTTTATAACGCCTCCACGGTCTTTCTCTTCCGTTGCGTCCTTTATCTGTCAGTGCTACTGCATCAACTGCTGGCTTATCCTCTGAAGCTTCCAGCGTTTCACATTGACAGTAGCCACCGTATGTGTTATTATACAATTAGAAAATCTCCTCTCTATGTTGTTGTTTGTTGTGGTAAGCTAATAATAGCATAAAGCAGTAGATTTGTAAAGGACTTTATCCTATTTGGATTTAGTCCTTTTTTGTTTGAAAAATGGCTTTCTTATGCCAATTATTAACCCTTTTACAAAATCGCTTGTGTTGCCATATTATCAAGAATGAAGAATTTTGCGAAAAATCCAAGCTCCGAACGCTACCAAAAGCAGGAGTGAACGCCCAGCAAGTCCAGTTTTGCGAGCTGTTCCGTTGTCTGTGCTATCAGATAGTTTGTAGTGGGGCACGGCTCGTCGGGGGCATTCGTCGCAGTTGCTCCGTAATGCCACAACTTCGCATTGCTCCTCAAGCCCCACTCCTTGCCGTGTTCGCCATCGTCGCTTAACAAACGCCCTAAAGGGGCGTGTGTTGCTCCTCTTGGCTTGCCGTGGTTACGCCCCATTATACGGCAGTGCTTACGCACTGCCTGCGTTCGCTTACGCTCACGGGGGGCTGGCTCGCAAGCTCTCTCGGCAAGCTAGCCCCCTTGCAACCCCCTATCGCTTGCCGTGCTGTCGCACCGTTCGCTTTGCTTGCCGAGAAACGCCCAGCAGGGGGCAAGGCTCGTTCCCAGTTAGTGCTTTCCTTGGTTGCGTTCTCGTTCTGTTTTCGTTGCTGGGCGTTTCTCTCCGTCAGGCTTTATATACTCTTTTTCTCTTGCTGTGCTATTCCTACGAGTTAGCTCATCAGCTAGTGCATAAATCATCGTCACAGCCTCGCTACTGTGATTTAAAAGGCTTTGCACCTTATCTATACTACACGTTCTTTTGTACTGTTTTACAGCGTAAATCTTGCGTGCA
>JAZSEI010000001.1:0-7069 GCA_045531635.1 Acutalibacteraceae bacterium | reverse complement strand
TGAGGTTTCGTGCTTTGAAATATTAAGTGGAATATTCTCGTCAACCTCTAACACGCCATCGTATTCGATTTTAAATTCACGGTTAAATTCCTCGTTAATAAGCTTGGCTAGTGCCTTATCAAAGCCCTTAGCCTGTAATATATTTTTACCACCATGACTAAGTGTAACAGTTAAAATATCACCATTAAGTGTAGCCTTGGAATCGTTAAGTGAACCATTAAAAGATGGGGTGTCTTTTTTTAGTTGCATAACCAGCTGTGGGTAATAATCAACTGTAAAATGCTCTTTTTGAAAGCTTGGCTTTATTGCCACAGAATACGGCGAAAGTGTAGAAGACTTAATTAAGTCTTCTACACTAAATAAAGCTTGCCTATCTACAAGGTTATTTAATTTTAAGTATATAACAATTCTAGCGATTTTCTTTTCGTAGCGTATCTTAATAAGCTCTGCTTCTTTTAATGGCAAAGGCAAAGCCTCAAAATCAAGAAAATCAGCAAATAAATCTTTAAATGAAGCCATTATAACAGCTCAACTTCCTTAATTAATTCTTCAATAAGCTCACTTTCGGGTACCTTTTTAATAATTTCACCCTTTTTAAAGATAAGCCCTACACCGTCACCACCTGCAATACCAATATCAGCCTCTTTGGCTTCTCCTGGTCCATTTACTGCACAGCCCATAACGGCTACCTTTATGTTCTTTTTGCAATCACGAAGTCTGTTTTCTACTTCTGTAGCAATAGAAATTAAATCAATTTTTGTTCTACCACAGGTTGGACAAGATACAAACTGCACACCGTCATTGCGAATATCTAACGCTTTAAGTATATCCTTTGCCGCATAAATTTCTTTAACTGGGTCGGCTGTTAGTGATACTCTTATTGTGTCGCCTATACCCTGAAGCAATAATGCTCCTAAGCCTGCTGCAGATTTGATTATACCCATTCTTTCTGTGCCTGCTTCGGTAACTCCTAAATGCATTGGGTAATCACATTTTTGTGAAGCAAGCTGATAAGCCTCTACCATTGTTTTAACATTTGATGATTTCATAGATAAAACAATGTTTGTATAATCAAATTTTTCAAGCAGTGAAGCGTGGTACAAAGCACTTTCGCACAAAGCCTGTGGTGTAGGTGAACCATATTTAGCAAGTATTTCTTTTTCTACCGAGCCAGAGTTTACACCTATTCTTATAGGAATCTCCTTTGGCTTACAAGCATCTACTACAGCCTTTACCCTACTTATTTCGCCAATATTACCAGGGTTAATTCTTATCTTATCTACACCTGCTGCTACACTTTCGAGTGCAAGCTTGTAATCAAAATGAATATCTGCAACCACTGGCATACCAACATTTTCTTTTAGTGCAGAAATAAGCTTTACTGCGTTCATATCCGGCACAGCAATTCTTACTATCTCACAGCCTGCTTGCTCAAGTGCCTTTGCCTGCTTTACACTATTTTCTATATCATTTGCAGGCACATTAAGCATAGATTGTATCACAACAGGGGCATTGCCACCTATCAGTATATTTCCTACCTTTACTTGCTTTGTAACTTTCATAATTTATACTCCTGTATAGCTTTCTAAAATAGCTTTGTAATTTATAGATTTATAAAGCTATCCTCCAAAGCCTGTTCCGTTAAATAGTCTTATAACATCATTTAATGATACTACTATCATAAATAAAATCAATATAACAAAACCAATTGTGTGTACTAAACCCTCGTACTTAGCTGGGATTGGCTTTCTTCTGATTGCTTCTATAAGTAAGAAGAAGAATCTACCACCATCAAGTGCTGGTACTGGCAACATATTGAATATACCCAGGTTTACAGAAATTACCATAAGCATAAACAACAAATTATTAAGACCTGTAACAAAGCTTTGCTGTAATCCTATAGAAGTAGCCTCTGAAATAGCAGACGCTGCACCAATAGGGCCAGAAACATCATTCATGGTAAATTGACCAGTAACCAAACCAATTAAGCTTGCCCATATCATTTTAACTACCGAGTAGGTTTGCTTAAAAGTTTGCGAGATTACACTTGTAAAGCTTCTTTCGATTGGCTCAACATAGAAATCAAGCTTAATATATGTTCCGTAAGAATCTGTTACTGTATCAAATTTAACATTTCCCAGGTCTACAATTTCGCCATTTCTCTCTACCTTGATATTTGGTGCGTCAGTTTTCATAGTTGCAAGTGCATATGAAAAATCTTTATCTGTATATATTTTATATCCATCAATTGAAATTAGTTTGTCGCCTACCTGCAAGCCCTGAGTTGCCGAGCGTGAATCTTCGTGGAAACCTTCGATAGTTGTTGATGCATAAAGAGGCTCTTGTACAACTATTATACACATAAGCACTAAACCCAATAGCACATTAAGTGTAGCACCAGCAACAACTATAATCATTCTTTGCCATACCTTGGCTTTGCCAAATGCACGAGGGTCGTCACTTTCTCCGTCTTCACCCTCCATTTTACAAAAGCCACCTATTGGTAATAATCTTAATGAATATAATGTTTCACCTTTTTTAAAACCAAAAATTTTAGGACCCATACCAAGTGCAAATTCGTGTACTAATACATTTGATTTTTTTGCACAGATAAAATGACCAAACTCGTGTGATAAAATAATAAACTCAAAAAGAAGTATACCTATAATAATTAATAATGCTGCTTGTATGGTAATCAATCCTTTCTAATTATTGAAATTTTATTATTTAAATTTTGCTTAATACAAATTCTCTAGCTGTTTTATCAGCTTCTATTATATCGTCCACCGATATAAGCTCCTTCTTACTTACAGTGTCAATTGCCTGCTGTACAAGCTCACCTATCTGTAGGAATTTAATTTTATTGTTAAGGAACAACTCTACTGCCATTTCATTTGCACCATTTGCTGCTACAGGTGCAAGCTGACCCTCTTTAATTGCTCTTATACATTGACTTAAACAGGTAAAGGTATCATAATCTGGCTTTGCAAATGTAAGTGTTCCTATATCTGTTAAGCTTAACGGCTTTACTGATGATGGTACTCTTTGTGGATATGTGATAGCGTACTGTATAGGAATACGCATATCTGGTACACCCATTTGTGCAATTACAGAATTATCTGTAAACTCTACCATAGAGTGGATAATACTTTCTCTGTGTACTACAACATCTATGTTTTCAACATCAATATCAAATAGCCACTTTGCTTCTATAACCTCTAAGCCTTTATTCATCATTGTTGCAGAGTCTATGGTTATCTTTTTACCCATACTCCAGTTAGGATGATTTAAAGCCTGTTCTAATGTTACATTTTGAAGCTCTGATTTAGTTTTGCCAAAGAATGGACCACCTGATGCAGTTAAAATAATTTTTTGTAGCTCTTTTTTATCATTCATACCCTGTAGGCATTGAAAAATTGCAGAATGTTCACTGTCAACTGGGTATAGATTAACATTGTTTTCTTTTACTGCCTGCATTACAAGCTTACCACCTGTAACAAGGGTTTCTTTATTTGCAAGAGCAATGTTTTTCTTTGTGTTTATTGCAGCAAGTGTTGGTTTTAAACCGACCATACCTACAACTGATGTTAAAACTGTATCGGCTTCCGATATAGTTGCTGCGTTTATTAAGCCCTGCATACCATATTCTACTATGGTTTCGGTGTCTGATATTCTTTCTTTTAGGTCTTTTGCAGCTTTTTCATCAAACATTACTGCAAGCTTTGGTTTAAATTCTCTAACCTGCTCCTCTACAGCCTTTACATTAGTTGAAGCTGTTATTGCAGATACCTTTATATTAAGACTTCTGGCAACATCTAGTGTTTGTGTGCCTATTGAGCCTGTTGAGCCTAATATTGATAAATTTTCAGTCATTTTTGATACCTTCTTTTAAATGATTGATTATATAAAAAGTTATTTATTTTTATAAAATTGCACCATTAAAAACGCAATAAGGGGACTCATACGAGCCCCTTTGAATTAATTATTATACAACTGTTGTAAGTTGCCAATGCTGCACAAATATAAATAGCAGTGGTGCAGTCATAATAATGCTGTCACATCTGTCTAAAATACCACCGTGACCAGGGATTAAGTTTCCGTAATCCTTTACATTACAGCTACGCTTAATAAGGGAGAATGTAAGATCACCAATAATAGATGCAACTGTTATAAGTGCTGAAATTACTAAAACACCTACAAAGTCAACTGTTGCTTTATCTTTTAGTATTATAAAATGATAAACACAAGCAACCCCCATTGCACCTAAAATGCCGATGATTACTCCACCTACTGCACCCTCTACCGTCTTTTTAGGGCTTACATTTGGACAAAGCTTATGCTTGCCACAAGCACTACCAACAAAATACGCACCTGCATCTGCAATCCAAGATGTAGCTATGCAAAGTACAATTAAGAAACAGGATTTAGTAGCTTCTATTTGTGTTGATGCTACCAAGGTTGTAAAGCCTGTAGTAGACAAGCCTACTGCTGTAATTAAGTAAGCAATATCGTTGAATGTGTATTTCTGATTTTTAACTATAAGAATTGTAAACAGATAAAAAGCAAAAATATATACAAGCCATTGCCACAAATTTGTTACTGCAAGCATTGGTAATAGCGATGCAAACAGCATACAAGGTATCGAAATTATATAATCCTTAGTTAATTTTTTAGCATTAAGTAGCTCTACCGAACAAATCAACGAAGCTACTGCACATATTATGTTCAAGCATAGTGGAAAATAGCTGTGAAAAATAAATGCTAAAAGTATTGGAGGAATACCCACTACAGCAGAAATTATTCTGGTTTTCATTAAATAACACCCAACCTTTCACCCGTATTAAACACCACCGAAGCGACGGTTTCTTTTCGCATACTCGATAAGTGCCTCATCTAACATTTGCTCTGAAAAATCAGGCCATAGTACATCCATTATAACATATTCTGTATATGCTGACTGCCAAAGCAAGAAGTTAGAAATTCTATATTCACCACTTGGCCTTATTACAAGGTCAGGGTCAGGCTGACCTGCTGTGTAAAGATTGTTGCTGATAACATCTGTTGTTATGTCGTCTACATCAAGACTACCATCTTTAACCTGTAAAGCAATATTTTTTACAGCCTGTAAAATTTCATCTCGGCTACCATAATTCATAGCAATATTAAGCACCATACCAGTACGACTTGCAGACATTCTTTCGTTTTCGTCTATAAGCTTTTGTAGTTCTGGAGAAAAGGCTGATTTATCTCCTATAAATTTTACAACTATGTCTTCATCCTTAAAATCACTGATAGCTTCCTCTAAGTATGATTTAAACAGCTTCATAAGAGCATTTACCTCTTCAGCAGGTCGCTTCCAATTTTCGGTTGAAAAAGCATATACTGTAAGATATTTTATGCCGATATTGCTACAATATTTTGTTATGGTTCTAAAATTTTTAGCACCAGCAGTATGTCCGGCACTGCGTGGAAGATTTCTCTGTTTTGCCCACCTGCCGTTACCGTCCATTATAATGCCGATATGCTCGGGCAGTTGAATATCTTTTATAGTTATTGAATTTTCATCTATTGAATTTTCAGTACCTTTTTTATTTTTGAAAAATGAAAGCATATTTAACCACCCGTTATTTAAAATTGAATATCTTAATTAGATTGACATAATCTCTTTCTGCTTCTTTTCTGTTAGAGAGTCAATCTCTTTTACAAACTTATCTGTAAGGTCCTGAGTCTTTTTCTCTGCCTGCTTTAGATCGTCCTCTGTAATTTCGCCGTCTTTTTTCATCTTCTTGAACTTATCAACGGTATCTCTTCTTACATTTCTAACGCCTACTTTTGTTTCTTCTGCAAGCTCTTTAATCTCTTTTACGATTTCTTTTCTTCTTTCTTCTGTTAGTGGTGGGAATACCATTCTTAGTGCCTTACCATCATTCTGTGGGTTAATACCGATGTCTGACATCTGGATTGCACGCTCAATTTGAGTAAGAACTGATGCATCCCAAGGCTGAACCATAAGTGTTCTTGCCTCTGTTACAGATACTGCAGCAAGCTGATTAATTGGAGTTGGTGCACCATAATAATCAACAACTACTCTGTCAAGCACAGCTGGGTTAGCTCTGCCTGCTCTGATTGCTGCAAACTCATCATTAAGATGGTCGATTCTTCTATTCATACGCTCTTCTGCTTTTTTTAATACTGTTTTCATAATGTTAATCTCCTCTCAATTATTTTACAATTGTTCCTACCTTTTCGCCACATACAGCAGAAACAATATTATCAGGATTTTCAATACTAAATACAAGTATAGGAATGTTATTATCACAGCATAGTGTAGCAGCTGTTGTATCCATAACATTTAGACCCTTGTTAAGGATATCAAGGTATGCAACCTCATCAAACTTAACAGCATTCTCATTAACCTTAGGGTCGCTGTCATATACACCGTCTACCATAGTAGCCTTTAAAATAACATCTGCATCAATCTCGGCTGCACGAAGTGCTGCTGCTGTATCAGTAGAGAAGAATGGGTTACCTGTACCACATCCAAATACTACAACTCTACCCTTTTCAAGGTGTCTTACTGCCCTATTTCTAATATATGGCTCAGCAACCTGTTGCATACTAATACCTGTCTGCACTCTAACATCTACATCTAACTGCTCAAGTGCGTCTGCAACACCTAAAGCGTTAATAACTGTAGCAAGCATACCCATATGGTCTGCTCTTGTTCTATCCATTTTACCACTTGAACGGCCTCTCCAGAAGTTACCACCACCTACAACGATAGCAACCTCTACACCCATATCAACAAGCTTTTTAATTGGCTCACAGAAAGAAAGCACTGTTTCAAAGTTAATGCCGTGCTTTTCGTTACCTGCTAAAGCCTCTCCACTTAATTTTAAAAGTATTCTTTTATATTTTGGTTCCATAATAAAAGTCCTCTCTTACATAGTTATTACAGTGTAATAAATTACCTTAATTAATAATACTATATCCTGCAAATAAAGTAAAGTAAATGTTTAAGATTTAACTGTAAATTAATAATTTTTTGTTGCTATATACATATTAGGTG
>JAZSEI010000106.1:0-49242 GCA_045531635.1 Acutalibacteraceae bacterium | reverse complement strand
ATAATATATAAGGGTGTTATTATGGTAATATTACATCTGTCTCGCATATTAGGAGAAAAGGGTATGACTCAAGCTGAATTATCAAGAAGGACAGGAATTCGTCCTATGACAATCAATGATTGGTATCACGATATTACCGATAAAATCAGCTTAGAACACCTTGACCGAATATGCGAGGTGCTAGAGTGTTCGGTAACAGATTTGATAGAATACATCCCTAACAGGGAACGTATAACGGATGAAAATCTTATTATTGAGCACCACGGCAACAGAAAAAAGCACCTTTGATCGGTGCTTTTTTACAAGTAATTATAGTGATTGTTTTACACAAACAAACCGAATAAAATGTATAATAATGCAAAGCCAGCTACCATGTTTGATAGCTGGCTTTTTGTATTTTATATGCAATTTTTTTGCATTTTATTTGCAATGCAACACTTATTTGGGTGGTAGCTTTTTGTGCAATTATCACTTTTGTTCTTTAGTTCATTGTTGACAAATTAGAGATATCTGCTAAAATAATATCAAAGATTAATAGCAGAAAACTGTATCAATTAAGCGATATTACCAATTCTGTGTTGATTTTTTAATAATATTATACAAGAAATTTTATGGAGGCAAAAAATGAAAAGGTTAATTTCAGTTTTATTAACAGGTGTAATGCTTTTAGGCGCTACAGCTTCGGTTCCGTTAAGTGCTTCTGCTGTAACATCAAATGTAACAGAAAGTAATGATTCAGAATCAGAAACATACACATACACAGACCAATACGGCTTATGGAAATACCAATTAACAGATGATGGGGCTGGTTGCAAAATCACATACTATGACAAAAGCCAGACCGAAATAGAAATACCAAGCTCAATTAATGGTCTACCTGTAGTAGAAATAGGTGGTTACACATTTTATCTTTTCCAAAAGCTTACAAAGGTAACAATTCCAGACAGCGTTACTACTATTGGTTGTAGTTCATTTTATTCCTGCGAAAGTTTAACCAGTATAACAATACCAAACAGTGTTAAGACCATTGAAGCATCTGCATTTGCTTATTGCTATAGCATGCACCATATAACCATTCCAGAAAATGTTACTTATATTGGTGATTCTGCATTCGCTTATAACAAAAGTTTAACTAGTATAGATGTTGACTTCAATAATCCAAACTATCGTTCAATAAATGGTGTACTATTTAACAAAGCTCAAACCGAACTGCTCCGTTATCCTAGTGGAAGATTATCAAATAATTATATTATTCCAGACAGTGTTACTACTATTGGTACTCATGCATTTGATGGCAGTATCAATCTAAAGGATATAAAAATTCCAAACAGTGTTACTACTATTCGCTTTTGTGCTTTTGATAGTTGCACTGGATTAACTTACATTAAAATTCCAAACAGTGTTAATTATATTGGTCGTTATGCATTTCACATGTGTTATAATCTAGCTAGCATAACAATTCCATACGGTGTTACTACTATCGAGGAGAGCACATTCCGTTATTGCTACAATCTATCCAGCGTAACCCTACCAGATAGTATTACCACTATTGGTAAATGTGCATTTGAAAGTTGTAAAAGCCTTACAAGCATAACAATACCAAGCAAGGTTACTACTATTAGCAGACAAACGTTTTATTATTGCCGTAATCTAACAAACATAACAATCCCAAAAAGTGTTACTGTTGTTGAGCCTTTAGCATTTGGCTACTGCACCTCTCTTTCTGATGTATATTACGCAGGCAATGAAACCGACTGGAATAACATAGCAATAAAAGATACTAATAGTAATCTTACAAACGCAACTATTCATTATAATCATACAGCACCTATAAACCCACTGGCTGGCGATGTAGGTGGTGATGGTGTAATTGCTATAGATGATGTTATTTACACTTTGAAATATGCTGTTGGCAATATAGAATTAACTGAACCTCAGCTTGCAAACGCAGATGTAAACGGCAATGGTGATGTTACAACACTTGACGCTCTTTTAATTCAAAAAATCATTCTTGGATAATTGTATATTATAATTAATTTTCAAGCTACCACTCATTTTGGGTGGTAGCTTTTGTAATATAATCGTACAAATATTGTTATGAAATTTTGCACTTCGTATTACTACAAAACATTTTCGCCTGAAATGTTTTGTGCAATTTCTACTGTTGTTTTTAGTTTATTGTTGACAAATTAGAGATATGTGCTAAAATAATATCAAAGATTAATAGCAGAAAATAATATTAACCAAGCGATATTACCAATTCTGTGTTAATTTTTTAATAATATTATACAAGAAATTTTATGGAGGCAAAAAAATGAAAAGGTTAATCTCAATTTTATTAACATTCACAATGCTTTTAGGCATTACAGCTTCGGTTCCGTTAACTACATCTGCTGTAACAACAGATACAGTTACCAGTGGTCTTACATATACAGACCAGTACGGCAGATGGACATATCAGCTAACAGATGATGGCACAGGTTACAAAATCACCGACTATAACGATAGTATGACTGAGGTAGAAATACCAAGCTATATAGATGGTCTACCTGTTTTGGAGCTAAGCTCTACATTCCAATATAGCCGTAAAATAACAAGCATAACAATACCAAATACTGTTACCACCATTGACGATTATACATTCTATTCTTGTAATAAGCTAACCAACATAATAATCCCAGATAGTGTTACTTATATTGGTATGTATGCATTTGCTTATTGTGAAAGTCTTGCAAGCTTAACAATCCCAGATAGCGTTACTTCTATTGATATGTATGCATTTGGTTTTTGTGATAGTCTTACAAACATAATAATCCCAGATAGTGTTACTGCTATTGGTAATTCTGCATTCTATTATTGTAGTAGTCTAACTAGCTTACCTATCCCAAATAGCGTTACTGCTATTGGTGCTTCTACATTTAGTTGTTGCGATAGTCTAACCAACATAACAATCCCAGACTGTATTACTACTATCGGTAGTTCTGCATTTAGTAATTGCGATAGCCTAACAAGTGTAACAATTCCAGCAAGTGTTACTACTATTGATTTTTCTGCATTTGGAGGTTGTGAGGCTCTAACAAATATAGAAATTTCATCAGATAACAGCAACTATTCTTCATTAGATGGTGTAATGTTTAACAAAACACAAACTGAATTAATTTCCTGTCCTGCAGGAAAAACATCAGATAATTACATCATTCCTAATAGTGTCACTACTATTCGTGCTAGTGCATTTAGTAATTGCGATAATCTAACCAATATAACAATCCCAAACAGTGTTACTGATATTGGTGATTTTGTATTCAATGGTTGTCATGGCTTAAGTAGTATCTCAATACCAGACAGTATTACTGATATTAGTGCTTCTGCATTTAGTAATTGCAGTGGCTTAACTAGTATAACAATTCCAGGCAGTGTTACTACTATTGGACCTTCTGCATTTAGCAATTGCGAAAATCTAACCAATATAACACTTCCAAACACTGTTACTACTCTTGGTAAATCTGTATTTAGTAGTTGCAAAAAATTAGCCACTATAACACTTCCAAACAGTATTACTGATATCAGTGCTTCGGCATTTAGTAATTGCAGTGGCTTAACTAGTATAACAATTCCAAGCAATGTTATTACTATTGATGCTTCTGCATTTAGTAATTGCACAAATCTAACTGACATAACAATTCCAAATAGTGTTACTACTATCGGTGCTTCAGCATTTAGTGGCTGTTCAAATCTAACCAACATAACAATCCCAAACAGCGTTACTACTATTGGTGCTTCGGCATTTAGTGGTTGTTCAAATCTAACTAATATAACACTTCCAAATAGCGTTACTACTATTGGTGCTTCGGCATTTAGTGGTTGTTCAAATCTAATTAATATAACACTTCCAAACAGTATTACTGCTATTAGCAAGAATACATTTAATGCTTGCAGTGCTTTAACTAATATAACAATTCCAGACACCGTTACTACTATTCATAGCAACGCATTTAAAGCTTGTACTAGTCTAGCCAATATCACAATTCCAAGCAGCGTTACTTCTATTGACAAGAATGCATTTGATTCTTGCGATAATCTGAACAGTATAGATATTTCACCAGATAACTCAATATATTCTTCAATAGATGGCGTACTGTTCAATAAAGCAAAAACCGAATTAATTCTCTATCCTAAGGGAAAAACAGCAGATAATTATATCATTCCAGATGGTGTTAATACTATTGGTGTAGACTCATTTTCATATTGCACTAATCTAACAAATGTAACAATCCCAAACACTGTTACTGCTATTAGTAAATCTGCATTTTATGGTTGTAGTAATTTAACCAACATAACAATACCAAAATCTGTTACTAATATTTATGATTCTGCCTTTGAGGGGTGCACTGGTTTAACCAGCATAACTATCTTAAATGGTGTTAAAAGTATTGGTATATGTGCCTTTAAGAATTGCACTAGCTTAACCAGTATAAAAATTCCTAACAGTGTTACAAGTATCCGTGAAGAAGCCTTTAAGAATTGCACTGGCTTAATAGATGTAACACTTGGCAAGGGTATTGATCGTATTGCTATTTCTACATTTTACGATTGCAATAATATAACCAGCATAGTAATTCCAACTAGCGTTACCCATATTTACGATTACGCATTTCATAAATGCTCCAGAATGAAGAGCGTAACAATACCAACTAGCGTTAAGTATATTGATGCAGAGGCGTTTACTTATTGCAACGCTCTTAACACTGTGTATTACACCGGTAGTCAAAGTGAATGGAATAATATACTAATATCATCTGATAATTATCACCTTTTGCGTTCACGCATTTACTATAATAGTGAATATCCGGTAATAGGCGACCTTTACGACGGTACATACAAAGACCAATATGGTCTTTGGGAATACGAGTTAATAAATGATGGTGCCGGTTACAAAATATTAAGCTACGACAAGAGTAAAACCGAGGTAAAAATACCAAGCACAATAAATAATCTACCTGTATTAGAAATGGGTGATTCTGCATTTGCTGGTTGCTCTGATATAACCAGCATAACAATTCCAGACGGCGTTACTACTATTGGTAAATCTGCATTTTATGACTGTAGTGGTCTGACCAACATAACAATTCCAAACAGTGTTACTACTATTGGCGATTCTGCATTTGAGTTATGCTCTTATCTTTGTGATGTATATTACTCTGGTAGTAAAAGCGAATGGTCCAGCATAGCAATAGGCAACCAAAACAGCGACCTCACAGCTGCAACTATTCACTGTGCTGTAGTAGCAACAGGTGATATTAGTGGTGATGGCATAACCACTATCGAAGATGCAGTATTTTCACTTAGAGCTATAGCTGATAACACAGAGCTAACCGAAGAACAGCTTGCACTTATAGATTTAAGTGGCGATGGCAATTTTACAGTATTAGATGTAGTTCTAATGCAAAAGCAAATTCTTGAAGCACCAGAAGCCGTATAATATATCATTGTAATTCTTAGCTACCACTCAATACGGGTGGTAGCTTTTTTGCAATGTTTATACTAGGGGCTGTTTGAAAAATCAAAAGCACTGTCTGTTTTGCCCCGAAATCGGTGCTTTCTGCGTTGAAAATCCTCGAAATACGTCAGTATTTCTGTGGTTTTCGCCTTGAAATCCCTCGATTTGGAACAAAAATACAGCACTTTTTCTATTTTCAAACAAGCCCTAAACTCTGATAAAAAGTCCATTTTTTAATAGTATTACAAGCAGTTGTTATCTTTTGTTTAATCCGTACAGCCTACAAGAGTATACAAACAGATATACCTATACATAAGCTTTGCTATATCTGTTGTGCAACTTTCACTACACCTCAAAACATCTGCGTTGACAAACTGGAAATATATGCTAAAATATAAACAAATATTAAAATTTCTGCATTAATTTTTCAAAAGATTTTCAAAAAATTTTATGGAGGCAAAAAATGAAAAGATTAATCTCAGTTTTACTAACAGTAACAATGCTTTTATGCATTACAGCTTCAGCTCCATTTAGTGTGTCTGCTGTAACCACAGATACGATATCCAGTGGCAGTGTATATATGGACCAATATGGCGACTGGACGTACGAATTAACAGAGGATGGACAGGGCTACAGAATCACCAATTATCAAGACCCTTATTATTACGACGAATACTGGTGTACAACCAGAGTAGTAATACCTGCAAAAATAAACAATCGACCTGTATTAGAATTAGGTAGTAGCATATTTTCTGAATGCCCTGCAATAACAAATGTAACAATACCTACTGGCGTTGTTACTATTGATGATTATGCATTTTATGATCGCTTTAATATAACTACAATAACAATTCCAAACACTGTTACCTCTATCGGTGCTTTTGCATTTCATAACTGTAGTTCATTAACCAGCCTAACATTGCCTAACAAGCTTGCTTATATTGGCGAAAGTGCCTTTAGTAATTGTAAAAACTTAACCCGAATATCACTTCCAGCCACTCTTACTACTATTAGCGATAAAGCATTTCATAATTGCTCCAAGCTTCAATATGTATCACTAGCAAATGGTATTACATCTATTGGCAACTACGCATTCCTTTATTGTGAAAACTTGTGTAGCATAACAATTCCAAACAGCGTTACTTCTATTGGTCATAGCGTATTCTACGGTTGCACTAGTCTAAACTATTTAGAGCTTTCCAACAATCTTACTAATATTGGTAATGACACATTTTATAACTGCAGTAGTCTGACTAATGTAACAATTCCTAGCAGTGTTGACACCATCAGTAAAGGGGCATTTTACAACTGTACTGGACTAAGTACATTAACAATCTCAAACGGCGTTAAAACTATTGGCGATTCTGCTTTTTATCATTGTGATAATTTATCTAGCTTAGTCATTCCAGATAGCGTTACCTCTATAGGTACTTCTGCGTTTTCAAGCTGTATTAACTTAACCGATGTAACCCTTTCGAACAATCTTACTACTATCAGCAAGTCAGCATTTCATTATTGTAAAAAATTAAAAAACATAACATTCCCAAATAGTGTTACTTCTATCGAAGATGAGGCGTTTAGTGCTTGTGAATCATTACGTAAAATAACAATTCCAGACAGTGTTACCTTTATTGGTGAGTCTGCCTTTTACGGTTGCACTAATCTAAATAGCATAGAAATCCCAGATAGTATTACCTATATCAGTGATTCTGCTTTTGATTATTGTCCTAATCTTATCAGCATAACAATCCCTGACACAGTTACTAGTATTGGTTCAAATGCATTTGGTTATTGCCAATGGTTACCTGACATAATAATTCCAAACAGCGTTACTTCTATTGGTGATTCTGCATTCGAAAGCTGTATTCATCTTACCGATGTATATTACACAGGCAGTGAAGAGGAATGGAATAATATTACAATTGGTTTAAATAATAACTACCTTAAAAACGCTACTATTCATTTTAATTATGTAGAACCAACAGTCGGTGATTTTAATGGTGATGGCGAAACCACTTTGGACGATGTAATATTTTCACTTAGAGCTATAGCTGATAACACAGAGCTAACTGAAGAACAGCTTGCACTTATAGATTTAAGTGGCGATGGTAACTTTACAGTATTAGATGTAGTTCTAATACAAAAGCAAATCCTTGAAGCACCAGAAGCCGTATAATATATTATTTTAATTCTTAGCTACCACTCAATACGGGTGGTAGCTTTTTATTTGAATCTTTCTACTATAAAACTTATATTATAAGTTTTTGTAAAATTTATACTATTAATTCAACAAACCGCATTGACAAAGTAGAAATATATGCTAAAATCAAATTATTAATTTCAGCATATAATATCATACTAGCAACACCAGCAGTATATATTATATTTTGATATAATCACACAAAATAATCTTATGGAGGTACAAAAATGAAAAGATTAACTTCGATTTTATTATCAGCAAGCATGCTCTTTAGTGTTATAGCTTCAGTTCCGTTATCTGCATCTGCTGTAACAACAGATGTGGTTGAAAGTAATGGTTCAGGTACAGGCACAAACACAGGCACAAATGCAAACACCTACACAGATGACTATGGTACATATACATACCAACTGACAGATGATGGGGCTGGCTACAAAATTACTAACTGCATCAGCAGTACATCTTTCATAGAAATACCAAGCTCTATAAATAGTCTACCTGTGTTAGAATTAGGTGCTAATATTTTTAAAAACCATCCCCCTACACCTTCTGATGAACCAGGATATTTCATAGAAATACCAGCAAGCGTTATAAAAATTGATGTTATTGCATTTAATGATTTAGAAATGATTGAACACATAATAGTGTCACCTTATAACGAGAACTATTCTTCGTTGGATGGCGTACTTTTTGATAAAACAAAATCCGAATTGATAAAATGCCCTACCACAGTTAATTATTGTATTATCCCAGATGATGTAACAGCTATAGGAGATTACGCTTTTTATGGTTGCAGTAAAATACATTATATAGAATTTCCAGATAGTCTAACTACTATAGGTGATTATTCTTTTTATGGTTGCAGTGAGATACCTCATATAGAATTTCCAGATAGTCTAACTACCTTAGGTGATTTCGCATTCGGTAATTGTGATAATATGGAAAGTGTTCACATTCCAGACAATATTACAGCTATAAGTAGCTCTGCGTTTGCAGATTGTGATGCACTATACAAAATATCGGTTTCAGAAGATAATCAAAACTATTCTGATATAGACGGTGTATTGTTTAACAAAGCACAATCTGAATTGGTTTGCTGTCCAAAAAATTCATACGCTGATCCTTCTGCGATCGACGAAAACGTTACTACTATTTGTGATTATGCGTTTTATAATTGTGTTAATTTGTATAGTATATCAATACCAAATAGTGTTACTTATATTGGTAACAACGCTTTTTATGGTTGTAGTAATTTAGATTCTGTAATACTTTCAGAAAATATTACAAGCATTAACAGCTATACCTTTTATGGTTGTACCAAGCTAACCTATCTAACCATTCCAAATAACGTAACCTCAATAGGTAGTTCTGCATTTGGTAATTGCAGTTCTTTAGAATCCCTTTCACTCTCAGATAACATTACCACTATTGAAGACTATACATTTTATGGTTGCAGTTCTTTAGAATTCCTTTCACTCTCAGATAGCATTACCACTATCGGAGACTATGCATTTTATGGTTGCACTAGTCTGGGATATCTAACACTACCTGACGGTATAACTTCCATTGGTGATTATACATATTATAATTGTCATAATCTGATGAGCCTGTCAATACCAGATGATGTTACCTCTATTGGCATGTATGCGTTTGCTAATTGCTACACCTTAGATGACGCTTATTTGCCAGAAAAGCTTACTTATATTGGTGCAGGTGCTTTTAAGAATTGTTCACGACTAGAATTTGTAAGTATTCCAGACAGCATTAACGCTATTAATAGCTCTACCTTTGAAAATTGTATTAATCTATATTCTATAGAAATTCCAACCAGCATTAAATATATCGGAAACTCTGCGTTTAAAAATTGTAGTTCATATTATTTTACGGAAATAAATTTTCTTGATGGTGTTACTTCTATTGGTGATTCTGCGTTTTCTGGTTGTAAATATTTGAGCGAAGTAACAATTCCAAGCAGCGTTAAAACTATTGGAGCTTCTGCATTTAGCGACACAGCGTTATCCGAAGCAATAATTCCTAATAGCATTACTTCTATTGGTGATTCTGCGTTTTCTGGTTGTAAACAACTATCATATATAGATATCCCAGATAGTATTACTAAAGTTGGCAACGGTTTATTTGCTAATTGTACAAATCTGAAAAGCATAGTAATTCCTAAAAGCATTAAAACTATTAGCGATAGTATGTTTTTAGGTTGTACAAATTTAAAAGAAATTACATTACCTGACAGCATTACTAAAATCGGTAATTACGCATTTGCTAATTGTAATAATTTAACAAACATAGCCCTACCAGCAGGCGTTACCTATATTGGTGCTGGAGCGTTTAAGAATTGTAATAATCTAGCTCAGATAACTATCCCAAATAATGCTACATATATTGGCAGCAAAGCATTTTATCATTGCAACAATATTACAAGTGTAAAAATACCAGATAGCGTTACTTATATTGGTGATTCAGCTTTTGCACATTGCGATAATTTAACAGCTGTAACACTTCCAGATAACATTACAGCTATTAGTGACGAACTTTTTGCATATTGCTTTAATCTTACAAGCATAACTATTCCAACTGGTGTTACTTATATTGGTGAGTCTGCATTTTTTGGCTGTATGAAGCTGACAAGCGTAACAATTCCACACACCGTTGCTGTTATCGGTGGCAATGCCTTTAGAGAGTGTGGCTCTGGAAATATGTATGATAACAATGTTTACTACACAGGCACTTCATCTCAATGGGCTAACATATCAATCAATTTTGATTATAACGAATTTTTCAACAATGCGACTATTCACTATATAGACGAAGAAAAGGTAATTGGCGATATAAGTGGTGACAACAAGCTGGCAGTAAATGATGTAATATATCTTCTTAAACATCTGGTAGGCTCTGCTGATTTAACTGCTAATCAGCTTACACACGCAGATGTAAACAGCGACGGATTTGTTACAGTATTAGATGCAATTATGATTCAACAAATGATTCTTGCATAATTTAATATTTAAACAACTCAAAACATAATATCTTATTTTCAGCTACCACTCATTTGGGTGGTAGCTTTTTGTTGTGGGCTTTTACAAAATAGTCTTATCCACCTTTTAACTACAACAGATAATCTCCCACACTTATTCTCTTTTTTATCGTATAAATTTGCCATTACAAGAAAATAATGATAAAATAAATGCAGAAAAGCAAATTGGGCTTTAGCCCTTTGCCATTCTGCATTTTTTAATTATTTCAGCAAGTATGAAATATCGTTTGCAATCTGACTTACTGCGTTCATTGCGTCGGTTGCCTTACGTTTTACTGTTTTAGGGTTTTTCTGCATTATTTTATTGCTTACATAGCCCACTACAACACCTGTTGCAACTACAGCAGCTACACCCTTTGCTACGCTCATTGTATTTTTTGTCACTTTTTCACACCTCCTGTATAAAGTGAAGATTGACAGAAGATTTTTAATAAGATAAAGCTCGCTACTTATGATAATTCACTTCCTTTTATTATTTTGTACAGCTTCTAATAATTTATCATCGAAAGGAAAATATAAAATTATGGCAGAACTTAATATTGTTCTTGTTGAACCCGAAATCCCACAAAACACTGGTAATATCGCACGCACCTGTGCTGCAACTGGTGCTAAGCTTCACCTTGTACGCCCTTTAGGCTTTAGCATAAGCGAAAAGGCAGTTAAGCGTGCTGGGCTTGACTATTGGGATTTATTAGATATTACAGTTTATGACAACATTGATGACTTTTTTGCAAAAACAAACGGCCCATATTACTATTTTTCCACAAAAGCAAAGCATATACACTCAGATGTAAAATATCCTGATGGTGCATATTTGCTGTTTGGCAGAGAAACAAAGGGTCTACCCGAAAAGCTTTTACATGACAATCCCGAAACCACAGTACGTATACCTATGATAGACGAAGCTCGAAGCTTAAACCTTTCTAACTCGGTTGCAATTGCTGTTTACGAAACCTTAAGACAGTGGAATTATCCAAACCTACTTTGCGAGGGCAGCCTTAGAGATTACAGCTGGGAATAAACATAACAGTATAATATCGTACTATAAAATTTATTTTTATTAATCGATATTATAAATATTGCCTTTTTAAAGAAATAACGCAAATAAAACCCCACAGCTATTGAAAAAAAAGGCATTTTATTATAAAATATAGGTGTATAAGTTGCTTATATCCAACTGAAATTCAGTTGAATGACTTAAATATACTTGAAAGGATGTTTTTAGAATGGGTTTTCTAGACAAAGTTACAGTAGATGACATTAATGTTAAGGGCAAGAGAGTTCTTGTTCGTTGCGATTTTAATGTACCTCTAAAAGAGGGCGTTATCACAAACGATAACAGAATTACAGCTGCTCTACCTACAATTCAAAAGCTAATCAACGACGGTGGTAAGGTTATTCTTTGCTCTCACCTAGGTAAGCCAAAGAATGGTCCAGAGGAGAAATTCTCACTTGCTCCTGTTGCAGTAAGACTAAGCGAGCTACTAGGTAAAGAGGTAGTATTCGCAAACGACGACGAGGTTGTTGGCGAGAACGCTAAGAAGGCTGTAGAGGCTATGAACGACGGCGATGTTGTTCTTCTACAGAACACTCGTTTCCGTAAGGAAGAAACAAAGAATGTTGAGGATTTCAGCAAAGATCTTGCTTCACTAGCTGATGTATTTGTAATGGACGCTTTTGGTTCAGCACACAGAGCACACTGCTCAACAGTTGGTGTTACAGAGTATGTTAAAGAAACAGCTGTTGGTTACCTAATGCAGAAAGAAATCAACTATCTTGGTAATGCTGTAGAGCAGCCAGAAAGACCATTTGTTGCTATTCTTGGTGGTGCTAAAGTTGCAGACAAGCTAAACGTTATTTCTAACCTACTAGAGAAGTGTGACACACTAATCATCGGTGGTGGTATGGCTTACACATTCTTCAAGGCTAAGGGCTATGAGGTTGGCTTGTCACTTGTTGACGACAGCAAGATCGATTACTGTAACGAGATGATGGCTAAGGCTGAGAAGCTAGGCAAAACTCTACTACTACCAATCGACACAACAGTTGCTGACGGTTTCCCTGATCCAATCGACGCTCCACTAGAGGTTGAGGTTCACGACGCTACTAACCTACCAGCTGACAAAGAGGGTCTTGACATTGGTACAAAGACTCGTGAGCTATTTGCTAACGCTGTTAAGTCAGCTAAAACAGTTGTATGGAACGGTCCTATGGGTGTATCTGAGAACCCAACACTTGCTGCAGGTACAATCGCTGTAGCTCAGGCTCTTGCAGAGACAGACGCTACAACAATCATCGGTGGTGGTGACTCAGCTGCTGCTGTTACTACACTAGGCTTTGCAGACAAGATGAGCCACATCTCAACTGGTGGTGGTGCTTCTCTTGAGTATCTAGAGGGTAAGGTTCTACCTGGTATCGCTGCTATTGCAGATAAATAATTTAATAAAAATTAACGCAACCAATTATTGCGTAATTTGATTATAATATGGGGCGGAATATTTTTTCGCCCCATATTGCTAGAATAAATAAAAAGGTTGATATTATGCCAAGATATTCCCAAAGCTTTTTCTCACCTTTTACACCTCAACAGGTAAACGACAGCTTTGCGTCTTTCTTAACAAGCGAAGGCTTTAAGCTTGTAACAAAGAAGGGTGAAAGCTACTGGAAAAAGGGTGTTGGACTTTTAACAGCACCTCAATTTTTAAAGCTATCTTATAATAATGGTGCATATGTTTTAGAAGCGTGGATAAAAATAGCTCTTCTTCCTGGTGTATACCTAGGCGAAATGCCTTTAGACAAAGGTTTTGCAGGTGCTATACCAAAATCTATGCTACAATCAAAGGTAGACAGGATTTTCGCAATGCTACAAGCACAGTTTATACAAGGTAGTGGATACAGTGTCGCTCCAAGCACTCCACAGCCTCAAGGTTATCCAAATATCCAAGGCTATGCTCCACAGGGCAACCCTAATATTGCTCAATCACAAAGCTATATGCCACCTCAAGGCAATCCGAATATTCCTCAGTCACAAGGCTATCCAAACATTCAAGGCTATACTCAACAGAGTAATCCTAATATGCCTCAGCCACAAAGCTATATGCCACCTCAAGGCTATATGAATATTCCACAGCCACAAAATAACCAAACCCAGAATTATCAGCCTACAAACCCATATAATCAAGGCTGATAAATAATTATATAGAATTCACAACTGAAAGGAAGTTATTACAATGAACAAGCAACTAAGAAAAGCAGTTATCGCTGGTAACTGGAAAATGAATAAAACACCAGAGGAAGCTAAGGTTCTTCTAAACGAAATCGCTCCACTAGTTAAGGATGCAGATTGCGATGTTATCGCTTGCGTACCTTATGTAGACCTATGCACAGCTCTAGAGGCTACAAAGGGCACAAACATTAAAATCGGTGCTGAAAACTGTCACTGGGCAGAGAGTGGTGCTTTTACAGGTGAAATTTCTGCAAAAATGCTAGCTGCTATGGGTCTTGAGTATGTTATCATCGGCCACAGCGAGAGAAGACAGTACTTTGGCGAAACAGATGTTACTGTAAACAAGAGAGTTAGAGCTGCTATCAACGAGGGTCTAACAGTTATCCTTTGCGTTGGCGAAATGCTAGAGGACAGAGAGTTTGGCATTACAAACGAGCTTGTTGCTATGCAGACAAAGATTGCTCTAGCTGGTGTAACTAAAGAGGAGCTAAGCAAGGTTATCATCGCTTACGAGCCAGTATGCGCTATTGGTACAGGTAAAACTGCTACAGCTGACCAGGCTAACGAGGTTTGTGCTGCTATCCGTGCAGTTATCGCTGATGTATATGACAAGGACGCTGCTGACGCTATGACAATTCAGTATGGTGGTTCTATGAACGACGCTAACGCTGATGAGCTACTAAGCAAAGAGGATGTAGACGGTGGTCTAATCGGTGGTGCTTCTCTAGTAGCAGAGAAGTTCGCAGCTATTGTAAAGGCAGCAAGCAAATAATTTTAAAACGGAGTGAATTAAAAATGACTAAAGAGCAAGTAGCTAAAAGAATTTACGAGCTATCACATATTACTGGCGAGTTTTTGCTAAGATCTGGTCAGATTTCTAACGAATATTTTGACAAGTATCTTTTCGAGGCTAACCCAGAGGTACTAAACGAAATCGCAAAGATTATGTCAACACTTATCCCAGAGGATACAGAGGTTATCGCTGGTCTTGAGATGGGTGGTATTCCTGTAGTTACAGCAATTTCACTTAACACAGGTATGCAGGCTGCTTTCGTAAGAAAGAAGGCTAAAGAGTACGGTACTTGCAAACTTGCAGAGGGTGCTGACGTTGAGGGTAAGAGAGTTCTTATCATCGAGGACGTTGTAACAACTGGTGGTGCTATCATCGACGGTGTTAGAGAGCTAAGAAAAAGAGGAGCTATTGTCGACACAGTTCTTTGTGTAATTCAAAGAGCAGACAAGGCTACTGACATTCTTGCTGAAGAGGGCTTAAAGCTTATCCCTGCTTTTACAATGGATTATATTAAGGCTCAAGTTTAAGGAGAAATAAAAATGAAAAAACCTACAATATTAGTTATTATGGACGGCTACGGTATTGCTCCAAGTGGTAGCGACAACGCTGTAGCATCAGCAAATACTCCAAACCTAGACAAAATTTTTGCTGAAAATCCATATACAACAATCGGTGCTTCAGGTATGTCTGTAGGACTTCCTGACGGACAGATGGGCAACAGCGAAGTAGGCCACACAAATATGGGCGCAGGCAGAATTGTATATCAGGACTTAACAAGAATTACAAAGGCTATTGCAGATGGCGAGTTTGACAAAAACGAAGTTCTTGTAAGTGCTATGGAGAATGTTAAGACTAACAATTCTGCACTTCACATTATGGGCTTGCTTTCAAATGGTGGTGTACACAGCTTTAACGGCCACCTTTACGCTTTGCTAGAAATGGCTAAGGCTCAGGGTGTAGAAAAGGTATTTGTACACGCATTTATGGACGGTAGAGATGTTCCACCTTCAAGTGGTAAAGACTTTGTTGACGAGTGCGTTGCTAAGATGGAAGAAATCGGCGTTGGTCAGATTGCTACTATCGAGGGTCGTTACTACGCTATGGACAGAGATAACAACTGGGACAGAGTAGAAAAAGCTTATGCTGCTATGGTTTACGGCGAGGGCAACAAGGCTTGCTGTGCTACAAAGGCTATGGAAAACTCATATGCTGACGGTGTAACAGACGAATTTGTTATTCCTACAGTTATTGACGGTGCAGAGCCAATTAAGGCTAACGATTCAGTTGTATTTATCAACTTCCGTCCTGACAGAGCAAGAGAAATCACAAGAACATTTGTTGATTCTGAATTTGCAGGCTTTGAGAGAAAGAACGGCTTAGTTCCTGTTAAGTTTGTTTGTATGACAGAGTACGACGCTACAATGCCAAATGTAGAAATCGCATTCAAGCCACAGTCACTAGACAACACATTTGGTCAGTACCTTGCTTCACAGGGTAAGACTCAGCTAAGAATTGCCGAAACAGAGAAGTATGCACACGTAACATTCTTCTTCAACGGTGGTGTAGAAGCTCCATACGAGGGCGAAGACAGAGTGCTTGTAGCTTCTCCAAAGGTTGCTACTTATGATATGCAGCCAGAGATGAGTGCTCCAGAGGTTTGCGAGAAGGTTGTAGAGAATATTAAGAGTGGCAAGTACGACGCTATCATTCTTAACTTTGCAAACTGCGACATGGTAGGCCACACAGGCGTATTTGACGCTGCTGTAAAGGCAGTTGAAACTGTTGACGAGTGCGTTGGCAAGGTAATCGACGCTATCAACGAGATGAACGGTATTGCTGTTATCACAGCTGACCACGGTAACGCTGACAAAATGCTAGAGGACGATGGTTCTCCATTTACAGCACACACAACAAATCTTGTTCCTTTGTGCGTAGTTGGTTACGACTGCAAGCTAAAGGCAGAGGGTGGCACACTTGCAGACATTGCACCAACAATGCTACAGATGATGAACCTACCACAGCCTGCAGAAATGACAGGTACAAGCTTGATTGTAGAATAATTTTAATTATTTTAAATTTTAAAGCATATAAAATAAAATTAGCCACAGATAATGCAATTTTGCACTATCTGTGGCTATTTGTTTAGTATGAAATTAAGCACATCACTAAATTAACTACTATAATCTTCCTCTACAATTAAACCATAACTTAATAACAGCTGTATATAATTTTCAATATCCTTATAAACATTTTCATTTAATAAATCGTATTTCTTCGACAAATCATTCAACACCTCGTCTAAATTATTAAATTCTAATAATGACAAGATAATTTCCCTTGCTGGCTTATTTGCATAAATCGGTATCTTTGAAATATCGTTAGCCGTTACTGGTATTAAGAGTGTTTTTCCATATATTTCTCTAATCACAAAACTATCATTAATCTTCATATTATTCCCACTTCTTTTATCTTAGATACAAACTATCCCACACTTATTATATGAGTTATTACATCATAATCCAAGTGCATTAATACATCATTTTATGAATTATTACTACATACTATAATATAATTAACAACTCATAAGTTTGGTGATAATAATTGAAGAAAGAGATTAACACAATTTTAGGCACTAGAATAAAAGAACAAAGAAAATTAAAAGGCTACACTCGTGAAGCCTTTGCCGAAAAGCTATCTGTCAGCACCAGATTTCTGGCTGATGTTGAAAACGGGCAAGTAGGCGTTTCTATTTCAACCTTGAAAAATATTTCTGTTATTTTAGATACACCTACCGATTATCTAATCGGTATTACAGAGTTAGACACCGAAAATCTTCTTAGACAAAGTGCCATTAATAAAATAGAGAAAATCGACGAAAAACATCTGCAACAAATCAATACAATTCTTGATTGTATTTTGAATATTACCAATTCATAAAAGCAGCCACAGCTAAAGCAATTTTGCCTTAGCTGTGGCTGTTTTTTGTTTTTTTAATAAATTGGAATTTATCAGGTCAAGCATTAGCACACCTTGATTCATCTGACAATACGATGCTTGCACATACATGTTTTTCCAGAATGGTTTTGGATATGTTTTTTGCTATTCCTTGTGTTATTTAACACAGCTTAACAATTCTTCGGCTGATACGCCAAATAGCTTTGCAAGAGCAAGCAAATTAGATGTACTTGGGTCTGATGTTCCATTCTCCCATTTTGAAACTGCTTGTCTGCTTACCCCAAGACTTTCTGCAACAAATTCCTGTGTCATTTTGCAATCTGTTCTGTACATCTTTATTGTTTCGCCCAGTGACTTTTTAATCTCAGTTTTTTCTTTTCTTGTTTCGCTTGAACGAATATATCTTCTCAACGCTTTAACAATAAGAATAAACAAATACACTGTTGCACCAGCTATTGCAAGATACACTAACAATATAATCAATGCTGGAACACTGCCTGATGTACTTGCTACTTCAGTGGTCTGATTCATACTGCAACCTCCTTTCTTATTTTGTAGCCATATATTAGCATAAAAACTCGGTTGCAACCACCAATTATCACGCAACTTTAGGTTGACACACAAAAATTTACAATTTTTTGCTTTTCAAACAAAATCGGGTTATCACACCTAAAAAATTTTAAGGTGTGAGCGTTAGCCCACACCTTTACTTAGATACTTTTATTAGTCCTTCATCATTGTAACAAGAATAGCCTTTTGTGCGTGTAGTCTATTCTCTGCTTCTTCGAAGATTTCGTCAGCGTGTGCCTCTAGTACATCGGCTGTAATCTCTTCGCCTCTATGTGCTGGTAGGCAGTGAAGAACCATACAATCCTTATTTGTAACGCTCATTAGGTCAGCGTCTACACAATAGCCAGCAAAAGCCTCTGCTCTTAGCTTAGCCTCATCCTCTTGACCCATAGATGCCCATACATCTGTATAAACAACATCTGCATTTGCAGCAGCCTCTTTAGGGCTTCTGTAAATACCAAACTTATCGCCGTATTCCTTAGCAAAGTCAAGAATCTCCTGTGGTGGGTCGTAGCCCTCTGGACAAGCGATTGTAACGCTCATACCTGTTTTTAGACAACCAACAATCAATGAGTTAGCCATATTGTTACCGTCACCAACAAAGCAAAGCTTTAGGCCATCGATTTTACCCTTAAACTCACGGATTGTCATAAGGTCTGCCATTACCTGACAAGGGTGACAAAAATCTGTAAGACCGTTAATTACTGGGATTGAACCATACTCAGCAAGAGCCTCAACCTCAGCCTGCTCGAATGTTCTTATCATAATACAGTCAAGGAATCTTGAAAGAACTCTTGCAGTATCCTCTACTGGCTCACCTCTGCCAATTTGTAAATCGTTTGATGACAAGAATAGTGGGTGACCACCTAGCTGGTGCATACCAACCTCAAATGATACTCTTGTACGAGTAGAAGCCTTTTGGAAAATCATACCCAAGGTTTTTCCCTCTAGTAGCTTATGCTCAATACCATGCTTTTGCTCATACTTTAGCTGGTCTGCAAGATTAAGCATTTCAATAATCTCTTTGCCACTGTAATCAAGTAGCTTTAAAAAGTGTTTCATAATAAATTTCTCCTTATATTCCGTTATAAAAAATTATACAATTTTATAATTTATACCATTAGCTGTGCAATAATCAATTACGACACTGTTATCTGGTGTATAGATTGTTGCGTTTTGTGCTATTGTAAAATCGTCTGCAATTTCTGTAATAGTTGCTGGTAAGTGAAGCTCCTCTAGCTTTGAAGAACCCTCAACAATATTTTCAAGCCTTGTTATATTACCATTTATAGTAACCTTTTCCAGATTTACATTATGTGCAAATGCCATTGCACCAATTACCTCTGCGTTTGTAAGAGTAACCTCTTTTAAATCCGTAGCCATAAATGCTGCTTCACCAATTGTTTTAAGACTATCTGGAAAATCAACCTTTGCAAGTGATCTGCAACCTCTGAATGCCATTCTATCTATATACTCTAGTGTTTTAGGCATAGTAACCTTTTTAATGCCACTATTACCTGTAAAAGCACCCTCTAGAATTCCTATGACAGGCTTGTCCTGAAATTCATCTTCTATTACAACCTCGCCCTGCTCGTTTGCGTCCATAGTGCTTTTATATAGTGCAACTACAGAATTACCACTTTGGTCGATTGCGTATTCAATAGGGTCGTGAATTTTTGCTACATTGCTTGGATTATCCTTGTCTTTACTACAGCCACAAGCAGTTGCTGTAAACACCATAGCACCTGCCATTACAACAGCAATAGCAAGTCTTATGACTTTTCTCATATTTTAACCTCTTGACCCATTAAAGGCACTCAGCAAAAAGCTGTAAGCCCTTGTCGATTTCTTCGATAGAGATATTAAGAGGTGGCAAGAAACGAATAAGAGTTTTTGCTGTAAGTACAAGCAAGCCGTTTTCTGCACATTTTACAGCTACATCTTTAGCGTTATCCTTTTCAAGCACAACACCAATCATCATACCCATACCACGCACCTGCTTAACGCCATTCATAGCCATAAGCTTATTCTTTATGTATTCGCCCTTTTGTGCAACCTCGGATAAGAAGTCGTTGTTTGCAACTCTGTTTACAACCTCTAACGCACCTGCACAAGCTATCGGGTTACCACCATAGGTAGTGCCGTGTGTACCTGCTGACATTACATTTGCAAGCTTCTCGCTACACAAGCAAGCACCCATTGGCAAGCCACCACCAAGACCCTTGGCTGATGAAATTACATCTGGCTGAATACCAAACTGCTCAAAGCAATAGAAAGAACCTGTTCTGCCAGCACCTGTTTGTACCTCGTCAACGATTAAAAGAATATCATTTTCTTTACAATATTCTGCAAGTTCTTTTACAAAAGTCTTATCAAGAGGGTTTACACCACCCTCACCCTGTACAAGCTCAATCATAACTGCACAGGTGTTGCTGTTTACCTTGTCCTTAACGCTTTGCATATCGTTAGCCTTTGCAAAGCTAAAGCCCTCGGTAAATGGGAAGAAATAATTATGGAAAACATCCTGACCTGTAGCAGACAATGTTGTAACTGTTCTACCGTGGAATGAATTTTCTAGTGTAACTATTTCTGTTCTCTCTTTGCCGTATTTTTCAAAGCTGTATTTTCTTGCTATCTTTATAGCACATTCGTTAGCCTCGGCACCACTATTGCAGAAAAACACCTTGCTAAAGCCAGAAATTTCGCAAAGCTTTTTAGCAAGCTCTGTTTGTAGTGGACTGTAATATAGGTTTGAAATATGCTGTAAAGTACCAGCCTGCTGTGCAACAGCCTTTGTCCAACCGTCATCACAATAGCCCAGGCAGTTTACACCTATACCACTTGTAAAATCTATGTACTCTTTACCACTTTCATCCCAAGCCTTTGCACCCTTGCCCTTTACAATAGCAACATTAAAGCGACCGTATGTAGGCATAATATTTTGGCTATCATCGTTTTTTATTTGTTCAAGTGTCATAGAGTATCACTCCCTTTTAATTTATTTTTTCTCGTATGAATAAACGAATATATCCTCACGCTTGTCAAACCCTAAGCTACTCCAAAAGCTTTGACCAGCCTTATTATCACAATATGTAAAAATGTGAGTTTTCTCAATACCCTCTTCAGCAAGCTTTTCGAGAGCCTTCTCTGCCATAGCCTTTGCAATGCCCTTACGTCTGTAATCTGGCATTACAGCCATGTGGTGAATAAAGCCTCGTCTGCCGTCGTGCCCTGCAAGTACAGTACCTACTATTTTATTGTCACAAACTGCAACCTGACTTAAACCTGCGTTTCGCTTTAGATAACGCTCTATTTCAGCTTTATCGTCTGCCTTTGACAGAGCTCTTTTAGTTGTAATTTGCCACATTGCAAAAATTTCTTCGTAATCCTCTATTGTCATAGGTCTGATCTGTACTGACATAATGCACCTCACATTTTAATTCATTTTTTAGTATTAATATTAAGCTCTGCTTAAATGACACACAAATTGGGATTAATCTACTTTTTATCTATTTCTTCTTTCCAGTTTTTATAATTATGCAATGCCTGTATAAACCCAACAACTGCAAAAATCACACTCAATGGTAACAATATGAATAATGCTACTCCTGCCCAATGCATAAAACACAGCAATAAAATCGCCCATAGAATCATCCAAAGAGTACGAATAAATTTTCTGCGATAACTTAAATTATTATAATTCAACTCAAAGCCTTTATCTACTTTCTCTTTTTTCATAAGAATTTCCTAACCTAACTTAAAATTTATTTTTATCATTTACAAAGCTTAGTAATTAATAAAACATTGTACCAATACCCTCGTCAGAGAATAGCTCGATAAGAATTGAATGCTCTATTCTTCCGTCGATAATATATTAGATAGATTGAGGATTTACAATACTGAACACATTTATTTCTGTTCTTTCTTTTTGACGATTAATGCAATAATCAGTTCAACTATGCCTAAACACAACCATATTACACCTATAGCGGTATTTTTAACCCATAAAAACCATAGTAACGAAACGACAATCCATGTTATTGATAAAACAAATAAACCTCTACTACTAGTCTTCATAATGATAACCTCATCTTTCAAATCCAATCATGTAGGTATAAGCTAATCACTACACCTAACCACAATTCGCTTTTATTAATTTAAGCAGAATTTAGATTAATAGAACATTGTACCAATACCCTCGTCAGAGAATAGCTCTATAAGAATTGAATGCTCTATTCTACCGTCGATAATATGAGCACGCTTAACGCCACGTCTTACTGCCTCTACACAGCAGTCGATTTTAGGTATCATACCACCACTAATAATACCCTCTTTTTTAAGCATTGGCACTTCACTTACATTAACAACAGGAATAAGTGTATTCTCGTCATCCTTATCTCTTAGCAGACCACGAATATCTGTCATAAGAATAAGCTTACAAGCACCAAGCTGTGCAGCTATTCTTGCAGCAGCAACATCGGCATTTATGTTATAAACATTACCGTCATAGCCACCAGCTATTGTAGAGATAATAGGCACATATCCATTGTTGATAGCGTCGTTGATAACCTCGGCATTTACCTCTCTTATTTCGCCAACAAAGCCTAAATCGTCAGCTGCAGCAAGCTTATCTGCCATTAACATTCTGTCATCAAGACCACAAAGACCAAGAGCCTTACCACCGTGGTTACTTAAATTCTGAACCAAGCTTTTATTTACCTTACCAGCAAGCACCATCTGAACAATATCCATTGTTTCTTGGTCGGTAACTCTCATACCGTTTATAAACTTGCTTTCTTTACCTGTTTTATTAAGCATCTGGCTTATCTCTGGGCCACCACCATGTACAAGTACAACATTAACACCAACCAAGTGCATAAGAACTATATCGCTCATAACAGCACTTTTAAGCTCTGGTGTTATCATAGCGTTGCCACCGTATTTTACTACTACGGTCTGACCTGCATATTTTTGAATATATGGCATAGCCTGCACAAGCACGTGTGCTCTATCTTCATTAGAAACTACCATTTTTATTTCCCTCTTTATTTTAATATTTATTTATAAACAGTATACCAGCTACAATCCAGCGTAAAAGGAATAAACATTCTCTTTAACCTCAGCAGTTACTGATACTGTATTGTCGTCATACATAAATTCTTCGGGTACTTCTATATATTTACCGATTTCTTCATTACCATTTGTAACTATATAACCATTAACCTGTTGAAATGTAGCACCCTCACTTATTAAAACATAATTTTCGTTAAAAGCGTAAGCATAAGCAAATTTCTTGCTGTCGATTATTTCATTTACTTCATCAGTTGTAGTAGGTAACAGATTATCTTCACCACTATTACTTGAATCTGCATTCAGGTGATATACAGTTTCTGTGTTTAAGGTATTGTCAGCTATACCGTCTAAAATATAGTTACCTATAATTTCTGCACTGTTAATTTGTTTGTTCTTTTCGTTCTGTTCAGCTTTATCTATAATCATTGGCAAAGCAATTACAGCGATAATTATAAGAGCAAGCACTATAATTATTGCTACAACACAGCCCTTAACAGCTTTGTTTTTCATAGTTATACTTCACACCTTTTATTAATGCTCCATAACATCTGGCTCTTCTGTTACTACATCAGGGATATTTTCAAAAATATCCTGTATAGATTTTGTTTTTTCAAGCATTTGCATTGAAGGTGCGTGTGAATAAGCATATATACCGTTATAGTAGCATTCATCATATTCTGCTCTTACCGGAAAAGCTAATATAGGCTCATCCATAGAAAACTGAGCATTTACACCCTTTTTGTTACCTCTTGCGTCAAGCTTAATCCACTTGTTATCTAAAAACACAGCGTTATAAGCGTGAACGCCATAGCCTATAGAGTCATCATCTAAAAGCGTTAAACGCTGAAAGCAAAAGCCTGTTGGAATACCCTCCAAACGGAGCAACGCTGCCAATAAATTAGCCTTTGCGTGACAAATACCTGTTTTATGCTTTAAAACATCTGACGCTTTAGCAGTTATTACTTGGGCATTGCAATCAAACGAATGGGGAATTTCATCTCGTACAAACTCATACGCTATTCTTGCTTTTTCGATATTACTCATATTTTCAGTAAATAATTCTGACGCTTTATTCTGAACAATCTCTGAATTAAAATCAATATACTCTGTAGCCTGCAAGAATTTCTGCATTTAAAACTCCCCTTTCGTACAATATTTAATAATAAGCTCTACGCTATGACGTACATAACCCCGAGCCAAAAATTTTCAAAGAAAATTTTTGAGCGAGCTTAAAAAGCTGGTGGAATAATCTCCAGACCTGTTTTTTCGTCTAGTCCACATACTATGTTCATATTCTGAATAGCCTGACCAGCTGCACCCTTAACCATATTGTCGATAGCAGAAACAGCCACAAGTGTGCCAGTACGGTTATCCATATGCAGTGACACATCGCCAAAGTTTGAATATTTAATGTTATGAATATTTGCAACCTGACCCTTTGGTAGAAGTCTTACAAAGTATTCATCAGCGTAGAAATCCTCGTACACCTTTCTTACCTGCTCCTCTGTAACACCCTCTTTAAGTGGTGCATATACAGTAGAGATAATACCTCTGTTTACTGGTAGCAAGTGTGGTACAAATGTGATTTTTACTGGCTTGTCTGCAAGGTGAGAAAGAGTTTGCTCAATCTCTGGTGTATGACGGTGACAAGCTACCTTATATGGGTGGAAACCCTCGTTAAGATCTGTAAAGTGGGTAGTCTGAGAAAGACCTCTACCAGCACCAGTTGCACCACTTTTACAGTCTGCGATAATTCCCTTTGTTTCTACCAAGCCCTTAGCCACAGCAGGACCAATAGCAAGTGGTACACCTGTTGTATAACAGCCTGGGTTTGCAATAGTTTTCTTGCCCTTTATATTGGCTCTGAAAAACTCTGGCAAAGCATATACAGAATTTTTATGTAGCTCTTTATCTGTGTATTCTCCACCGTACCATTCTTTATAGTCGTCCTCGTTTTCAAGTCTGAAATCAGCACCAAGGTCTATAAAAATCTTGTCTTTATCAAAGCAGGTTTTTGCAAGCTCCTGTGAAAGTCCGTGTGGTAAAGCTGCAAAAATAACATCACACTTTTCTACAACATCGTCTGCATTTTCGCAAACCATATCATTTAATTTATAATAAGCAGGGTAAACCTCGCTTAATGCTTTACCCTCAAAGCTTACAGAGCTTATTGCAGTAACCTCTGCCTGTGGGTGACTCATAAGCAAGCGTACAAGCTCTGCACCAGCATAGCCTGTTGCCCCTATAATACCAACCTTTATCATCTTATTTCTCTCTTTCCCAAGCCTTTGAAAAGGCTTGATCTAAACTTTAAGCTCGCTCAAATTTTTCTTTTGAAAAATTTTTCGCTCGGGTTTTGTACGTCATAGCTTTATTGCTGTTTTGGGTAAGCGATAATCTATGGGTACAGCTTTAGATAACCTTTTGCTGCTTAATTTTTCTTTGGAAAAATTAAGCTTTTAGTTTTTACAATTAATTATATATTACATTATGAATGTATCAGCTACACTGTAATACCATCCATACATTTTCAAAATTTTTGTTTTTAAGGTCTGATTTTTTTATGTAGAAATATATACTTCCACAATCACCAAACATAAGCTCGTAATCATCGTTTTCCAAACCAGACATCTGGCACAACAAAATCCATTCCTTACTGTTTTCTTCTATTTCCTTTTCTTGCTCATCAGTTAATTGGAAATTTCCTGTGCCACAGTCATATCCATTTGTAACAAGCTCACATTCTGTAGTTGCCAAGCCTTGAATTAAATCGGCATAACCAAGTAACTTTGACGAATCATATCCTATATATTCACGCTCTTCACACTTTTCGATATATTCATCCTCATCAAAATCTGCCATCAGCTGTGGATATTCACTATAAAGGCTTTCAAGCTGAATTTCCAGCTCTTGAAAATCTGGAACATTGTCTTTACTGCTAAAAATCATTTCGAACTCTGGGATTATATAATCCTCGTCCAAATCACCAGGAAAGTCAAGCTCCTGTACATTGTCAATATTTTCATAGTAATAAACTCTTGCACTACCCTTGTGCTTTATATTATAGCCCCACTCCATAGTTTCTAACTCATAAAAGAAATAAAGCATACCATTTTTAGGCAATAAATTATCTTTATCGTACTGCTGTACCTCTTGCAAATTTATCTGAGCCAAGAATGAAAGTGGACGATTTTTTACAACATCATCAAAGCCCTTACCCTCGTAATATGGCCAAGCAAAATCCTCTGGCAGATGTGGCTTGCCTCCAAATTTACTTACTCCAGCTGGCAAAGCCTTATCTGCTGGTTTATATTTTATATCAACAGATGGTTTTTTTATAATTTCAAACAGCTTGTCATAATTCATCAGACAACACCCTTTATTTTAAAATCTCTCTAACCTCTTTAACAGCGTTAAGAACATTTGCTGGGCCACCGTATGGGCTTCTTTCGTTTACGCATTTTTCTAGTGAGATAGCCTCGTATACGCCTTCGTCAAAAATATCACAAACTGCTTTGTATTCCTCGATTGGTAGAGTTTCTAGTGTTAAGCCCTTTTCAATACAAACTGCAACTAGTGAGCCTGTTGCCTTATAGGCATCTCTGAATGGCAATCCCTTTTTAACAAGATAGTCTGCACAGTCAGTTGCGTTTATAAATCCACCAGCAGCAGCCTTACGCATATTCTGTGGAATAACTGTCATAGTGTCTAGCATTGGAGTAAACGCTGTTAGGCACATCTTAACTGTGTCTACTGCATCGAATATAGCCTCTTTATCCTCCTGCATATCCTTGTTGTATGCAAGTGCTATACCCTTCATTGCTGTTAGCAATGCCTGTAAATCACCAAATACTCTGCCAGCCTTACCACGAACAAGCTCTGCAATGTCTGGGTTTTTCTTCTGTGGCATAATTGATGAGCCTGTTGAGAAAGCGTCATCAAGCTCTACAAACTTAAACTCCCATGAGCACCACATAATAATTTCTTCTGAAAATCTTGATAGATGAACCATAATTATTGAAAGTGCAGAAGATAATTCCATACAGAAATCTCTGTCAGATACACCGTCAAGGCTGTTGCGTGTCATACCGTCAAAGCCTAAAAGCTTTGTTGTAATGCTTCTGTCGATTGGGTATGTTGTGCAAGCAAGTGCACCACTGCCAAGTGGGTTTATGTTCATTCTCTTTTGTGCGTCCTCTAGTCTTGAAAGGTCACGCAAAAGCATTTCTGCATAAGCCATTAAGTGATGACCAAATGTAATTGGCTGTGCTCTTTGCAGATGTGTATAGCCAGGCATAACTGTACCTGCGTTTTCTTCTGCTTTGTTGCAAATTACATTAATTAGCTCTGTTACAAGCGATTTTAATTCATCTATCTGGTTGCGTAGATATAGTCTTATATCAAGTGCAACCTGATCATTACGGCTTCTTGCTGTGTGCAATCTTTTACCAGCGTCGCCAAGTCTTTTTGTAAGCTCACCCTCGATAAATGTGTGTATATCCTCTGCTTCCATATCAATAGCAAGCTTGCCGTTTTCTATGTCTGTTAAAATCTCTTGCAAGCCGTTGCAGATAATCTCTGCTTGCTCCTTAGCAATTATGCCACACTCACCAAGCATTGTAGCGTGTGCAATACTGCCTGTTATATCTTCCTTGTACATTCTACTGTCAAAGGATATAGATGAGTTAAAATCGTTTGTTGTTTTGCTTATTTCCTTCTGAAATCTGCCTGTCCAAAGCTTCATTTGTTTCACCTCATAAATTAGTATATGGGACGAGCGACAAAACTCACCCGTCCCGTTACAATAAAAACTCTATTTAATAAAATGGCTTAATTAACTCTGTTATTACTTAATTAAACCCTTCTTAGCTCTTACCTCGATTGGTAGACCAAATAGGTTGATAAAACCAGCTGAATCGTTCTGGTCGTAAACCTCGTCCTCGTCAAATGTAGCAATCTCTTCGTCATATAGTGAATATGGAGATGTTACACCAGCGTCGATAATGTTACCCTTGTATAGCTTTAGCTTAACATCACCTGTTACAGTCTCTTGTGTGCTGTCAACAAATGCTGATAGAGCCTCTCTTAGTGGTGTGTACCACTGACCATAGTATACAAGCTCTGCAAAACGGTTAGCGATAACCTCTTTGTAGTGCTGAGTATCTCTGTCTAGGCATAGCTCCTCTAGCTTTGCGTGAGCAGCGTAAAGAATTGTACCACCTGGTGTTTCGTATACGCCTCTAGCCTTCATACCAACAAGTCTGTTTTCTACGATATCTGTAATACCAATACCGTTTTCTCCACCTAGCTTGTTAAGTGTTTTGATAATCTCTACACCGCCCATTTTCTCGCCGTCGATAGCTACTGGAATACCCTTCTCGAATGAGATTGTAACATAAGTTGGCTTATCTGGAGCCTGCTCTGGAGATACACCAAGCTCTAGGAAGCCCTCGTTATTGTATAGTGGCTCATTAGCTGGATCTTCAAGGTCTAGACCCTCGTGTGATAGATGCCATAGGTTCTTATCCTTTGAGTAGTTTGTCTCTCTATTAATTTTTAGTGGAATCTGCTTAGCCTCTGCATAAGCAATCTCGTCTTCTCTTGACTTGAACTCCCATGTTCTCCAAGGAGCAATAATTGTCATCTCTGGTGCATAAGCTTTAATAGCAAGCTCAAAACGAACCTGGTCGTTACCCTTACCTGTACAGCCGTGACAAATAGCGTCAGCACCCTCTGCTCTTGCGATTTCGCAAATTCTCTTTGCGATGATTGGTCTTGCGAAAGATGTACCTAGTAGATACTTACCCTCGTAAACTGCACCAGCCTTTAGTGTTGGGAAGATATACTCATCAACGAACTCTTTGTTTAAATCCTCGATATATAGCTTAGAAGCACCTGTTGCAATAGCCTTTTCCTCTAGACCGTCAAGCTCTGTACCCTGACCAACATCACCAGAAACTGCGATAACCTCACAGTTGTTGTAATTTTCTTTTAGCCATGGAATGATGATTGATGTATCAAGACCACCTGAGTATGCAAGTACAACCTTTTTAACTTCTTTATTTGCTTTTGCCATTTTAATGACCTCCTATATGTATATATGTGAAAATAATTAGTTTTCATTTACAAACTATATTATACTCACATTATACAAAAAATCAAGCATTTTTTGTATAATTATTCAACACCTGTATTTTTTGTAGCTTTATACATTTTTCTGCGTATACTCGCCGAAATTTCTGATTAACTTATCCACATTTTCAACGGAATTTTCCACAGCAAAAATCAACAGCATACCTTCTTATTATTCATTATTCACTATTTTCTGTATATTTATTCATATATACAAATATTGTTGTATATTTTATTTTGTAGTGATACTAATACCTGTTTAAACGGTGGAATAAATTGTCGAGCAGAATTTGCTCAGAACGAGGACGACGACGCAGGCAAGCTGACGCTTGTCAAGGAGAAGGACGAAGTGCTGAGTAAATTATGCCGACAAGTTATCTATTGTTTAAATAGGTATTAGTATGCTATAATAATTACAGCATACACATAAATATTATTATTTATAAGGAGAATAAACTATGAGCAATTTTAAAGAAATTAAACCAACCGAAATCAACGGCAACGCATTTAAGCTTATTGGCACAGACTGGATGCTTGTAACAGCAGAAGAAAACGACAGTTGTAATATGATGACTGCAAGCTGGGGTGGCTTGGGTATTATGTGGAATAAGCCTGTAGCCTACACATTTATCAGACCACAGCGTTATACCTTTGGTATGCTTGAAAATGGCGAGTATTACTCACTTTGCTTTTTAGATGACAGCTACAGAGATGTATTAAAGCTTTGTGGTACAAAAAGTGGTAGAGATATCGACAAGGTAAAAGAAACAGGCTTAACTGTTGAGCATATCAATGGCGTACCTTACTTTGCAGAATCTAAGCTTGTGCTTGTATGTAAAAAGCTATACGCACAAATGCTTAACGAAGAATGCCTTATCGAAAAGGCATTTGCAAGCAATTACAACGCAGACGGAACAGACTGGCACAAGATGTACATTAACGAAATCGTAAATGTACTTGTAAAGGAATAATATGGCTAAAACCGTACTTATAACAGGGGCTTCTCGTGGCATTGGTGCAGAAATCGCACGACAGTTTGCACTAAACGGCTACAATGTAGCTATCAACTACAACAAAAGCGAAAATTCAGCCCAGCTTTTAAAGCAAGAGATAATCTCAAACGGTGGCACAGCCGAGATTTTTAAGGCTGATGTAAGCAACCACAGCGAGGTTGTAGCTATGGTAGAGGCTGTTTGCTCTGCGTTTGGATTTATTGATGTACTTGTAAATAACGCAGGCATCGCACAGCAAATTCTGTTTACAGACATCACACCCGATATATGGGCAAATATGCTTAATACCAACCTTACAAGCGTTTACAACTGCTGTAACGCTGTATTACCTAAAATGATAAGCGAGCATAAGGGCAATATAATAAACATTGCCTCTATGTGGGGAGAAACTGGTGGAAGCTGTGAGGTGCATTATTCAGCTGCAAAGGCTGGTGTAATAGGCTTAACTAAAGCACTTGCAAAAGAGGTTGGTCTTAGTGGCATAAGGGTAAACTGTGTTTCACCTGGTGTAGTTATGACAGATATGATGTCTGACTTCACAGAGGAAACCCTTGACTGCCTAAAGGAAGAAACTCCACTTAATAAGCTTGGCACCAGCCTTGACATAGCAAACGCTGTTCTATTTTTAGCTGACGAAAAATCCTCATTTATCACTGGTCAGGTGCTTGGTGTTAATGGCGGGATATTAATTTAATACCAGATTTTAATTATACACAAAAAGCTGACACCAATCGTGGTAGTCAGCTTTTTACTTATTCCACTTTAAAAAGCAAGCCTGAATAAGGCTTTAGTGAAGAAATTAATTCTTGCTCTTTATATTCAAATACTTTTTCTGTTTCACGAGTATTTCCCGAAAAGCGTTCCCAATCGGTATTTAAAATCAAAGTAAGTTTATCAGCTTTTTTCAATTTAATACTATAAGAGCTTTGGCATTTATCCCCCAAATTCAACACGCAAATCACACGCTCAGTTTTTGAACATCTTTCAAAAGCATAAATGCAATTTTGTTCTTGATGACAATCAATCCACCTAAAACCTTGTTCATTATAATCTTGCTCGTAAAGTGCAGAATTAGATAAATAAACGCTATTAAGCTCTGAAATATATTTATAAAATGAATCATGTGTCGGGTATTTTATCAAAGACCAATCTTGCTCTTTCTTTTCATCCCATTCTCTTATTTGTGCTATTTCATTGCCCATAAAATTAAGTTTTTTACCAGGGTGAAGCATCATATACAGATATAACGCTCTTGCTTGTGAGAACTTCTCCTTGTATCGCCCATACATTTTCCCCAAAATTGTTCCTTTTCCGTGTACAACCTCATCGTGAGAAAAAGGCAACAGATAGTTTTCGTTTGAAAAATACATCATCGAGAATGTAAGCTTGTGATAATTTTTTATTCTGTCTTCTGGATTGCTTTTAAAAAAGTCCAGCGTATCATTCATCCAACCCATATCCCATTTATAGTCAAAGCCCAGCCCTTCGGTATCAAGTCTTGTTGTAACCTTTGGATAATTAGTTGAATCTTCTGCAATTAATATACACCCAGCGTTTCGCTTCTTTAACCCCTTGTTCATAGTCTTTATAAAATCAACTGCTTTTCCGTTAACTCCTCTTTTTTCATCACCTTGCCAATAAATTATACGACTAATTGCATCCATACGAAGTCCATCAAAATGATACTCTCTTAACCAGTAGTTTGCACAAGACTGCAAAAAACTGCTAACCTCTCCTCGTGAGTGCATAAAATTATAACTACCCCATTCACTTACACCTACATCAGTATGTGGATATTCAAAAAGAGATGTACCATCATATTTTGCAAGAGCATAATCATCAACAGCAAAATGTACAGGTACAAAGTCCAATATCACTCCTATTCCATTATTATGAAACAGATTTATCATTTTCTTTAAATCCGTTGCCGTACCGTATCTGCTTGTAGGTGAATAAAAACCTGTGTTTTGATAACCCCAGCTTTCGTCACAAGGATGTTCACTTATAGGCATTAGTTCAACATAATTGTAACCACTTTCCTTTAAATAAGGAATAAGCAATGCTGCAAGCTCATCATAATGATACCAGCTGTCTGCAGCTTCCCCTTTCTTTTTCCAAAAGCCTAAATGAACTTCATATATGTTCAAGGGCTTATCCAAGCAATCAGTTCGTTTTTTCATCCACAAATCATCCGAAAACTGAAATTCATCTAAGTCTCTGATAATAGACTTGTGCAAAGGTCGAAGCTCCATACCATAACCAAATGGATCACAATGATCAGTATAGCTTCCATCTGCCTTAAATATTCTATATTCGTATGTTTCTCCTACCTTTGCATTCTGTAAAGTGATTTCATAAAAATTTTTATCGTACACCTTCTTCATAGGGTATTCTTTTTGTCGAAACAATAAAGAAACACCGACTGCATTCGGAGCAAAAGTTCTGAATGTAACACCGTCTTTTTCAATATGAGCGCCTAACCATTTGTACGCATCAAAAGAATGACCTATATAAAACTCATAAAAATCCATACAAAGTTCCTCCTTTTAAATAATTGACCATAGTCAATTATTTTGCTATAATCTATTATAAAGTTTAAAAAACACAAATACAATCTTCAATAATATGAATTAATCAAATAATAGACAAAACATAAGGAAAGGACATTATTGTGGACTTAAGGATTAAAAAAACTTTGCGTTCGTTGCATAACGCTTTTTTACAATTGCGTGCTGTTAAGCCGTTAGAAAGAATTACAGTTAAAGAATTATGTGAGCTTGCCGAAATAAGTAAAGCTACATTTTATTTACATTACAAGGATATATATGATTGCTCTGAACACCTGCAACAAGAAGTAATTTCTACTATATGCAGTAATATAACTTACACTGAACAGATTACCACTTCTCTTACAAGTGTAACTGAAGAATTATATCACTCATTTATGGCTCAACAAACACTGATTGATATTTTGTTTTCAGGAAATCAAAAATCTGTTCTGCCACAAAGCATCGAAAAAGAATTACGCTTACATATATTTAAGAATGCACCTCAATTACAAAACGATGTTAGCTTTAACATTATGCTAACCTACAGTATTCAAGGAGGATTTTATGCTTTTATGGAAAACTCTAAAAAATATGGAGATGATGTAGCTATTAATGAACTTCTAAAAATTCAAGAGATTTTTTCTAATGCTAATAAATAATACCACAACAAAAAAACGATTGATAAAAGCTTGATTTTACTTTTATCAACCGTTTTATTTTATAATAATATTTTATTTTACAGCACACCAAACAAAATAAATCCCACAGTATTAATCGCAAAGTTTGCAAACATATGCACAAACCAAGACGGATAAATATTGTCGTTTAATTCATTCAGATAATTAAAAATACAGCCTCCAAGAATTAAACCAAAAAGCAATAACGCTAATGCACCAATGTTAAACATTCCTATAAGCATACCTATATGATATATCGCAAAAAGTGCAGAGCTGAATATGTAGGCTGTTTTTCGTGTTGTATATTTTTTCAGAGTCATAAAACCGTAGCCTCTGAAAAAGAATTCCTCTAAAAATGAATTCATAAGCGAAATATACAGCGACACATAAATAAAGTTATCGGCAGTAATGCCCATACCCTCTGTTAAGCTTGATGTAACATTAGAAAAGTCTATTATATTTCTGGTTAAAAAATATCCACCAACTATAACCGTATAAACACCTAAGCCAAGCAATAGTGCTTTTAAAATTCCGCCCTTTTTAAAAACAAACAGCTTTTTAAATCCCTTAAAATCACTTTTATTCTTTACAAAAAACAGCATAGGCAACGCTAAAAAGAATATGATTTTAATTGGTATTTTAACAAAATAGTTTGGGTGCAAAACGGCATCTACACCAGTGACTAAAAGCGAAAAAACAACAATCGACACCATTATGTATATACTTTTGAATTTTTTCATAGTGCTTCTCCGTAAATCTAGCTGTATATTAATCCTTATACTTTAAATCTGCTACACTCCAGCTTACAAGGTGGTTGCACATCATTTGAGCCTCTTTTTTTGCCTGTGGTAAATCGTGGTCAAGGTAGTTACCACATTCTTCTTTTTTACTTCCAGGTATTTCACCCTCAAAGTCCTTTATAAATTCAAATGAAGCCTTAACAAGCTCTATTACAACCTCTGGTGTAACGCTATCTCTAACAATAAAATAACAGCCTGTTCTGCAACCCATAGGTCCAAAGTAGATTATATCATCTGCATATTTACTGTTACGCACAAATGTTGCAAATAAATGCTCAACCGTGTGCAAAGCACCTGTTTCTAAAAAGTCGTCATTGTTTGGCTTACGCATACGAATATCATAGGTTACTATGTCACCGTCTACTCGTGAGGTATATAGTCCCTCTGTAAGTGTGTCGTGGTTTATTGTAAAGCTTGCTATCTTTTTCATTTTGTATCCTCCTGTAATCTTTTTATTTCTTTTTTCTTATTGTATATAAACATCAAAATTGCCATACTGCAAATTATAGCATAGCCTAGCCAGCTTAGCCAGTCGGGGATATCCCCAAAGACGAAAAATCCAAGTGAGGCTGAAAAGATAATCTGTGAATAATCATAAACAGAAACATCCTTTGCTGGTGCAAAGCAATATGCTGAGGTTATAGTAAACTGTCCACCTGCTGCTGACAAGCCTGCAAGCAACAAAAACGCAAGCTGTAGTATGCTCATTGGTGTAAAGTTAAAAATCAAAAATGGTAGAGTTACAACACACGAAAAGCCTGAAAAAAAGCAGACTATAACTGCACCCTTCACTCCCCTTTGCCCTAACATTCTCACTAATGTATAGGCAAGACCAGCAAACATTCCACCACACAAGCCGAGTAACGCAGGTATTGTGGCTGTGTTTGCAAAACTAGGCTTTATAACACATAACGCACCCACAAACGCACCTGTTACTATAAGCATTTGCAGTGGCTTGATTTTCTCCTTTAGCAAGAATATGCTAAATAGAATCGCAAAAAATGGCGACATTTTATTGAGTATAGAGGCATCTGCAAGTGGCAGATGGTCTATTGCATAGAAGTTGCACAGTATTCCTATTGTGCCAAAAAACGACCTGCAAAGCAATGGCACAATTGCATTTTTAGGTATATGCACAGCTTTTCTCTCTTTTATAAGCACTGCCCCAGCAAAGAAAAACGCTACAAAATTTCTGAAAAAGCTTTTCTGCACAGACGGTAAATCACCCGACAGTCTTACAAACATATTCATAAACGCAAAGAAAAACGCCGACAAAATAATAAGTATTATTCCCTTATACAAGGGCTTTAGAGCTTTCCATTTCTTCAATTTATCGCCTCAAATTCTTATTAATACTATAACATTCATTCAAACTAAGCTTAGTGAAATATGTTATAAATAAATGTTCCTATATCCTCGCCAATATCAGTACCTACAACCACTGCAAATAAAAGCATAGCAACAAAAACAGTTACAGCCAAGCAGGCCTTACCTTTTGTTGTTAGCCCTGTTTTCTTATTCTCTACATCGTTACTTTTCTCTGTAAAACATTCAGCCTTTTTCATAATATCAATTCATCTCTCAATTCCTACTACTTTTTATTCCAATCAATATCCCAGCCGTCTAACTCTCTCCAGTTAAACAATACCTTAAAGTCATTATAACAGCTTTCGCAAATACAACAGCTTAAATCATCTGGTATGAACCAGTATTGATGAGAAGTATCATCTACTTTATCCCAACAAAAAATACATTTTTCCAAATGCTTGGCGTATTTGTTAATATCTTCTCCGTCTGTTGGATTTATCGCTTTATTTTTCAAATGCTCCACATCATTTAATAAACGCCAATCATCTTTTTCAATCACATTTATCACCCCATACAACTAAAAAACTTTAATTTTATTCCTCAATCAATCTCATACCACAATAGCTACTATACAGCATTTTTTCTTCACCATTGTCAAAGTTGATTTTCAGAATATATTCGTCGTTGCTTTGGGTTGATTCTACTACTTTACCCTTGCCAAAGACTTTATGAAGCACCTTGCTACCCTCGCTGTAGGAATTTGGAATTGCTGAAAGCTCCTCCACGCTTAGCTTCAAATCCTCGCTTGAATAAAAGCCGTTTTCGTACTCCACATATCTACCAATTGCAAGTGTAAAAATTCTTCCGTAGCGTTCAAGCTTATTTTTACCTACACCGTTTACATTCAAAAATTCTGACAAGGTAGCTGGTCTTTTTACGCACATATCCTGTAATGCAACATTCGAGAAAATAATGTATGACGGCACACGCTCAATTTCGGCAAGCTCGTTTCGCAAAGCTCGTAGATATTCAAACATTTCATCACTGTAGCTGTGGGTTTTATATTCTACCTGTGGCTTTTCGGTTGCTTTTATAGTGCTACCCTTTTGTAGCTTCATTTTAACTGTCATTTCTCCCTTTAATATTTTAACAGAATTTTTATTCAGCTTAATTATAGGAAATTTCTCTTGCGTACGAATTGCATATTCATTTACAACCAAAAAATCAATTATGCGTTTTACATTTGCCTCGGTATAATTTTTTAGCAAGCCATAAGTAGATTGCTTATCCAAACCCCAATCAAGTAGCTTTTGGTTTTTACTGCCTCTTAGAATATCAACAAGCATTTTTGCACCAAAACGCTGATTAGTTTTTGCTACACAAGATAAAATCTTTTGTGCCTCTATGGTTACATCTACCTCTTCAAACTCGCCATTACAGTTTGAGCAATTACCACAATATTCCTCATACGGTTGACCAAAATATTTTAAGATAAATCCACGCAAGCAATCAGTAGTTGTGCAGTATGCAGACATCTTGCCAAGCTGCATAAGCTTGTGCTCAATAATAATCTCGCAAAGCTCTACGTCCATTTCCTCGTTTTCTCGTGATTTTTCTATTAAAAATCTGTTTACGGCCACATCCTTACCACTATACAGCACTATACATTGTGCGTCATTGCCATCTCTGCCTGCTCTGCCAGCCTCTTGATAGTAGCTTTCTATATTCTGTGGCATATTGTAATGCACAACATAGCTTACATCAGACTTATCTATACCCATACCAAAGGCATTGGTAGCAACCACCACTCTACAACGATCGTATATAAAATCCTCTTGATTTTTCTTACGCTCCTCCATTGGCATACCAGCGTGGTATGGCTTTGCGTTTATGTCGTTTTCGCAAAGAATATCGCACACCTCTTCAACTGCCGAACGTGTGTTGCAATAGATTATACCACAATCGTTTATTCTCTCTTTAATAATAGTTAAAAGCTGTGTGTTTTTATTCTTTGGGTGCATAACCTGAAAGCTAAGGTTTGGTCTGTCAAAACCTGTTGTTATAGTATAAGGCTCGTTTAACTTCAGCACACGCTGTATATCCTCTTTTACCTGTGGTGTAGCTGTAGCTGTAAAGGCAGAAATTATAGGTCTTACCCTTAGCTTTTCTATAAAATCTACTATTTTTAAATAGTCGGGTCTGAAATCCTGACCCCATTGTGAAATACAATGTGCCTCATCAATAGCAACCATAGACACATCTATACTTTGGCACAAATTAATAAAGCTGTTTGTCAACAGCTTTTCGGGTGCAACATATATAATTTTATAAGCACCCTCTTTAGCCCTTTGCATAGCCATACTAAGCTGACGAGAAGTAAGGTTGCTGTTAAGATATGCTGCCTTTATGCCCATATTAACCAGTGCCTTTACCTGATCTATCATAAGCGAAATAAGTGGAGAAATAACAATAGTAACACCACTTAAGCTTAGTGCTGGCACCTGATAACACACCGATTTACCTGCACCCGTTGGCATAACACAAAGCACATCTTTACCGTTTATTATGTTGTCAATTACCTGTTCCTGTGCTCCACGAAATTCACCGTAGCCCCAGTAGCTTTTTAAAATCTCATACTTGTCCATCTTGTTATTCCTACTAACTTTTTCTAATGATTATATTTTTGTGTTAAAAAAATAACACACTCGTAAATCGTAGCTTATTGTTAAATTAACATTTTATTTTGCCCTCTTTTTCTTGACCACTAAAATCATTAATATAAATATAGCGAATAAAATCTTCATCAATCAGCAAAAGATAGGGTTCCAAATAAACCCAGTCATCATAGTCGTTCATAAAATCGCTATAATCGCCATAAATATATATTTTAAATTCAGCTAAGTTTCCATCTAAACCACAAAGGTACATTTTATTATGTACTGTAGGCACCTCTTCGTCCATCACAATATAATCCGGTGAATAAAACTGAAGCTTGCCAATAAAGCTGTCTATTTTTTCAGCTTCAGCTTCATTGGCAAATCTGTATTTCTTATCAAAATCCTCTACCTCTGACATAATCTCTTTTCGATATAGCTCTAGTCGCTTGTTTTCTTGCACTTTCTTGTTTTTCGCTATCTTTTCTTGTAGCAAACGCTTTCTTTCAACATCCATACATAGCACCCCAAAACCTAACAAACAAAACGATAACAGATGTTATTCGAAACACCATTTTATCATTATAAATTTAAACTATAGCCGACACCAAATGAACAATACCACCCGACAGCAACGCTACCACTGCACCTAATACAGTACCAATAACACCACCCCTTATATGAAACCAAGGGTTTTTATATTCCTTATCCATATCCTCTGTTCCTGGTATTCTTAACTTTTTGCTGTGGCAAAATATTCCCCAGTCTAAAACAACTAAATCGTAAATATTAACTGCAAAAAACAGCATAAACACATGAAAGAATGCAGACGCAAAGTCTTTACAGCCCGAAAAATACGCAACCACAGCTAATAAAAACACAAAGAATATCAGCCCACCTATTTTCTTAGTGATATGTACCTTCTCTTTTTGCTTTATTGTACCCTTATACTGTGGTAGCTGTTCAACTCTTTTGATTATTGCAGGTGGATAAGATGCAATCATTATTATTGGATTTTTATACTGTGCTGGCAATATCATAAGCGTAAACAATACACACGCAATAACACACTCAATAAATAATATCATTTTAAACCCTCTTTTCGTTTTATAAAGCTTTTATACTAATCTCTATTCAAACGCTAAGCACCCTGTAAAATAATCACCATTTAAATAGAGATTAGCATAAACACCACTTAAAACACAGATATTCTTTACTGCTTTTAAATGGTGTTTATTTATCCCTTAAATTTATTTAATATTAACCTAAATCATCAACAAAGCCCTTTAAAAGCTCGCTACAGCCCTCTGGCTTTTGCAGATAAATCATATGGTCACCAGCAAGATTAACAACCTCGCAGTTACCCATTTTTTCAGCATATGGATAAATAGTTCCTTCCCTGGCATCTTTGTAGATATCAAAAGTTTTCTTTAGCTGTTCGTCATCAAGTTCAGTCGGATTCAGCTCTATGTCAAGGTTGTTAGCCTCTATCATTTTATTTGTCCATATAGCGCTTTCTATTAGTTCTTCTTTAGTAGTATATCCCCAGCTTGCACAGATGTAAAGCTTTGGAATATCATTTTTAACTATTGTATTAAATGCTTTCTGTGCGTTCTCGGCTAATAAACCAGCCTCAGAAATAGGTGCAATAGAATCAAGTGTCAGAAATGAAAGTGCGTCGCCAAGATATTGCTCTTCCTCTGAAAAATTATCTGGGTAAGAATAGCAGTAATTCCTCAGAACATATCTGCTCATACCCATTTTTGCAAGAGTTGCAAGACATCTGTCACCCAGACCAACCTTGTAGGCTGGCTCCTTCTCAAATGCTGTTGCATCCAGTGCAGAACCATCTACAAACACAATTCCCTCTATTTCATCCGGATATTTACTGGACCAATAGTTTGCATACGCACCACCTATAGAATGTGGCATAAGCACATAAGGTGCTTCTATTCCAGCATTTTTAAGAGCTTTACGATAATCCTCTACTATGTACTCAAGTGTCATTTCGTTTTCTGTGTCATCACTAAAGCCATAGCCAGCACGGTCAACAAAAACAACAAGGTTATCCTTTTCAATCTCCTTTGTCATCTGGCGTGCAGTAACTGCATAATCACCTACACCCAGTCCAGCCAGACCTACTATAGTATGCTTACCGTTTTTGTTACCAAATTTAGCAACATTCAAGCTATAGTCACCAACCGAAACAGGGTTGTAATAGCCCTTTTCTTTAAGCGATTCCATTTCTGCATTGCTTTTCGCCCTATGTACTATAAATGTTCCCAGCACAAACAGCAACACAGCTGACAATAATACAGCAACTACAATCAAAATTATTTTTCCAATACGTTTCTTCTTCATAGCTCTACCCCTAAAACTAATTTAATATAATAATCAAATACACTCCTGACTAAGCACACCGTACTTTTCGTATAAGGGTATAAAATTCATCACAGCCCCAGTAGCTTTTTAAAATTTCATACTTGTCTATTTGTTATCCTATACAACTTTTCAGCCGATTGTATTTTTATCCACTTAACAAATTAACTCACTGATAAATTGGAATTTGCAGGGGCGTTGCCCCTGCACCCCACCAGCCTTTGAAAAGGCTGGACCTAAACTTTACGCTTTAGTGTCTGCTACGCAGTCACTAAAGAAGAATGCATAAAAGCATGACTAAGCGTGGGGGATTCCATAAGGGGGCTTGACCCCCTTTGGTCGTGTGGGGAGGGTTAAGGGAGGGGATTTCGAAATTCCCTCCCTTACAATCTTTGCTCACTTTCTTTTGTAAGAAAGTGAGTGCCCGTGCGGCATAAGCACTATAAAAATAAAAAGTTTTATATATAAAAATAGTTTGTAAGAGTATAGAAATCAAGCTTACTGCAAAAGCAATTAAGACATCGACACATTATATGTGTCCCATATAAAAAATACTTTAATCTAGTACAAACTAATTATAAACTATAAAACTATAGTGTTATGCTATAAGCCCCAAGAGTGCAACTCTGCCCGACAAATTCAAGTTTGTTAATCTAAATAACTACATTTTAACATATCAAAATTTTATCAAATACAATCCTGACTAAGCACACCGTACTTTTCGTATGAAGCTGTTTTTACTATCTGGTTTTGCTCGTTTACAAACACAACCTTTGGCTTGTGCTCTTTAACCTCTTTATCGTCAAGCTGACAGTACGCCATAATAATTATATGGTCACCCTTTTGTACACAACGTGCTGCTGCACCGTTTAAGCAAATCATACCAGAATTAGGCTCACCTGCTATTGTGTAGGTTTCAAAGCGACTTCCGTTTTCTATGTCTACAATCTGTACTTTTTCATATTCGTATATACCAGCAGCCTCCATAAGAACAGGGTCTACTGTAATACTGCCAATATAGTTAAGCTCTGCCTGCTGTACCACTGCACGGTGGATTTTTCCTTTTAGCATTGTTACCTGCATAGTTATCACCCTTCTTTTTTATTCTTATTTTTCTGCTCCGTCTTCGATTATAAAGTTATCAATAAGTCTTGTTGTGCCAATATAAACTGCAACAGCTGTAAGAACATCTCCGTCTATAGCCTCTACTGGCTTAATCTGTGGGAAGCTTACAACCTGTACATAGTCAATTCTTGCTAAAGGCTCGCTGCTGATAGCCTCTGTGATTTTATCAATTACAGTCTGTGTGTTTTTCTCGCCATTCAGGATAAGCTCTTTACCCTGCTGTAGTGCCTTGCTAAGAATAACAGCTGCCTTGCGTTCTTCTGCTGAAAGATATGTATTTCGTGAGCTTTTAGCAAGACCGTCAGCCTCTCGAATAATAGGGCAACCGATTATCTCTATGTCGAAATTCAAATCTCTTACCATTCTCTTAATAACAGCAAGCTGTTGTGCGTCCTTCTGACCAAAATAAGCTCTATCTGGTGCAACAATCAAAAACAGCTTAGAAACTACTGTGCATACACCCTTAAAGTGTGTTGGTCGGCTTTTTCCACAAAGCTCATCTGATGGACCTGTGATGTCAACAAAGGTTGAAAAGTCCTCAAAATACATTTCTTCTGCTGTTGGGTGGAAGATAACATCTGCACCAGCCTCTGCACATACCTTTGCATCTCTGTCTATATCTCGTGGATAACTTGCTAAATCCTCTTTAGGACCAAACTGAATTGGGTTTACAAAGTCGCTTACAACAACTCTGTCGTTTTCTTTACTTGCTTTTTCTATAAGGCTTGCGTGGCCCTCGTGAAGATAGCCCATAGTTGGCACTAGAGCTACTGTTAAGCCCTCTTTTTTCCAAGCCTTTACAATTTCTCTTACCTCTGCGATAGTATTTACAATTTTCATTTCTTTATCTCCTTAAATCAATACAGCTTTTCTATAATTTCATCATCTATTGTGTAGCTATGCTCCTGCTGTGGAAAGCTACCATTATCCAAATCTTCTATATAAGCCTTAAAGGCGTCCTTCATAATACTGCCTAGGTCGGCATATTTTTTTACAAACTTAGGTGTAAAGTCAGAATACATTCCAAGCATATCCTGATACACAAGCACCTGACCGTCACAACCTGCACCAGCACCAATGCCTATTGTAGGAATTTTAATAGCTTTGCTTATTAGCTCTGCAAGCTTAGCTGGTACACATTCAAGCACTAATGCAAAAGCTCCTGCCTTTTCAACTGCCTTTGCGTCATCAAGTAGCTTTTGGGCGTCTTCGGCAGATTTCCCCTGAACCTTGTAACCACCAAATGCGTTTACAGACTGTGGTGTAAGTCCTAAATGAGCCATAACAGGTATACCAGCATTTGTAATTGCTTTTATCTGATCGCAAACCTCTTTACCACCCTCAAGCTTTACAGCGTTTGCTCTGCCCTCTTTCATTAATCTGCCAGCATTTACTACAGCGTCATAAACCGAAGTCTGATAAGACATAAAAGGCATATCTATAACCACCATTGCATTTTTAGCTCCTCTAGACACTGCCAAGCCGTGGTGTATCATATCCTCAATAGTTACAGAAATTGTATCTTCGTAGCCAAGCATTACATTGCCAAGCGAGTCACCAACCAATATAGCGTTTATACCAGCCTCGTCCATAAGCTTAGCTGTAGAATAATCATACGCTGTAAGCATACTGATTTTTTTACCCTGCTCTTTACTTTGCTGAAAGGTTATAACTGTATTTTTCATTTTAGCAACTCCTTTTCGATATATCTGTATTTTTCTGCAAGTTGTTCGTCGTTATTCTTACGCTGTGCAAGCCTTACTACCTCTTTTGCAAGCTGTTTATAAAGCTGAGCTTGCTCGTCATTAACAGCAGATAAATGCTTTTTAACGGTAGCAATATCGCCCCTTTCGATAGGGCCTGTTAACGCATATTCTGCCCCGTTTTTAAAAGCGTTTTCTAAATTGCCTGTCATAAGTGGGTTAAGTAGCATATAGGCGTTATCTCTTTCAAAGCCACATTGCATAAGCATATCTACAACTGTAGAAAGCAAACCGATTAAATGATTGCTTGCCATAGACGCAGCTGTATGGTATAAGGCTTTATTCTGCTTGTCTATAACGCAAACAGTATTACCACATTGCTCAAACACAGGCAATACAGCCTTTAAAAATTCATTACAGCCCTCTGCTGTAAACACTACACTATCAAGACCCTTGTACGAATTAAACCTGTCACTGAACGCATACATAGGGTGTATACTGCCAAAATGCACACCATAAGCGTCTGCACCACTGAAAACATCAGATGATAATGAGCCACTAAAATGACCAATAAACTTATTTTTAATTAAATCTTTGTCAATGCACTCCCACACATTGCCTATCCCACTGTCTTGTGTAGCAATAAAAAGGGTATCGCTTGACCTTACTAAATCGTTAAGGCTTGTATAAGCCTTTGTATTACAAAAATCGGCTGACTCTAAAGCCTTGCTGTAATGCAAGCTGTAAAAGCCTGTTATACTATGCTGTGTTGCCTTTAGCGTTATATATTTTGCTATAGATGTACCAACCCTACCAGCACCTATTATGCCAATTTTCATGCTATCACCTCCATAATGCTAATCTCTATTCAAATAGATATTAGTATAAAAATCGTGACAACATATCAATCTGATGCAGTTTCTGCAAGAATACTACTCAATAAAAATAATATCACATATCGTTATTTTGAGCAATAAATAGCCTTAAAAAATACTATACAAACATCTGGAAGCAACAGCGAAATTACAGTATATTTTTTATATTTTACAAGCTGTCAGCATAATAAAGCTACAGCCATATTCAAGTAAGCAAACAGCCACCTAATAGCATTTAGTAAAATTAATTTAAAATTATGTAAAATATAGTTGACATAATGTAAACGATATGATATATTGTATTTAGGATCCGAAATATAAATTTTACAAACCTTATTTAACTATTGGAGGAACAAATTATGAACGATTATTTACAAATTTTTATTCTTGCCTTTTCTATTCTGGCTGTTGCTTTTATTATCTCTAGATTACTAAAAAATCAAGCACAAAATTTTGATGAACGCCAAGAAATGATACGAGGCAAAGCCTACAAATATACTGTTAAAGTAATGATTATATACAGTGGTTTATATGTATGCTGCTCCCAGCTTATGGAAAAGGAATTTTTAATAACAAGCGTAGCTCTTATACTCGGTATGTTCATCGGTTTAGTTGCATTTGCCGTTTACAGTATATGGAACGAAGCATTTTTTAGCCTTGATAGAACTCCAAAGCTTTCTATCTTTGTTTTGATTGCTATTGTCTTATTAAACTCAGAAGATGCTATTTCTACAATTACCAACGGTAATCTTATCGAAAACGGCACACTTACTCTCGAAAGTGTTACACTAATGTGTGCAATAGCATTTGTTGTTATTTTATCAACATTGCTAATTAAAATAGCTATCAATAAAAAAGCAGAACAGGAAGGCGAATAAAAGTGAAGAATTTAAAACTTAAATCTGCACGAGTTGCCAAAGATATGTCACAGCAGGATTTAGCCGACGCTGTTGGTGTATCTCGACAGACAATAAGTGCAATAGAAAAGGGTGACTATAACCCTACAATCAATCTTTGCATAGCTATATGCAAAAAGCTTGATAAAACACTAGATGAATTATTCTGGGATTAATCCACACCTTACAGGCAATGGTATTAGAGTACCATTGCCTGTAACTACACCCACACTACAAATCCACCTCCCTTACACTATCAGAAAGCTAAAAAATGGCTATAGAATCACACTTTTTTCAGATAATAAATTTTTTAAAAAAATTTTAAAAAAAGTGTTGACAAAACACTCATTATTCGATATAATAATCAACGTTGACTGACACAAACAGCAACGAAACAAAATATGGCGGAATAGCTCAGTTGGCTAGAGCATTCGGTTCATACCCGAAGTGTCGTAGGTTCAAGTCCTATTTCCGCTACCAAATGGCCCGGTGGTCAAGCGGTTAAGACACCGCCCTTTCACGGCGGTAACACGGGTTCGATTCCCGTCCGGGTCACCACAAAAACTCCTTGTCTTTTAGACAAGGAGTTTTTTATGATATTTGCCTTTGGCAAATGATGTAAGCTTTGCTAATGATGTTCAGAATGATGTCGGCTTCGCCTAATGTTTTTTCAAAACATCATTGCATAAGCAATATCATTTTGAGTAATACGAAAAACACCATATTGCAAAGCAATACAAAATTAAAATTAAAATATTACATTCCATTAAAGCAGATACAGCACCCACATCGCTGTATCTGCTTTTTATTATACGATAACAACCTATCTTAAAGCACAAAAAACGGACAAAGCTGGTGCTTTGTCCGTTTTGGTTTGTAATTAGTCGATTTCAACCATTACCTTTGTATTGCTTCTTATAGCTGTAGATCTTGCAATTGTGCGAATAGCCTTTGCAATTCTACCCTGCTTGCCGATAATTCTACCCATATCTGGCTCAGCAACGTGTAGGTGATACACTATAACGCCATCTTCGTTTGGCTCGTCAGTATCAACCTTTACGCACTCAGGGTGGTCAACCAAGCCCTGAGCCATAGTAACTAATAACTCTTCCATTACTAAACTCCTTTAAGTCGTTTAATAACTAATTAGCCTAGAATGTTGTGCTTGCTAAATAGTGACTTAACTGTATCTGTCATCTGAGCACCGTTAGCAATCCACTTCTTAGCCTTCTCAGAATCAACCTTAACCTCTTCTGGGCTAACCATTGGGTTGTAGTAACCAATCTCTTCGATGAAACGGCCATCTCTTGGGTATCTTGAGTCAGCAACAACTACACGGTAGAAAGGAGCCTTCTTAGCACCCATACGTCTTAGTCTGATTTTAACCATAATTTTTTACCTCCGAAAAAATAATAACATTTATCTTCACCAATCACTTGGATGAATACTTAATTAAATTGATCAAATGGGTTACCACCTGGTGGCATCATTGGTCCACCTAAGCCTGGCAAGCCTTTAAAGCGACGCTTCTTGCCCTTTTTGCCATTAAGCTTACCACCCATGTGCTTCATAACCTTTTGCATTTGCTCAAACTGCTTTAGAAGCTTGTTTACATCCTCAACCTTCATACCACAGCCCTGTGCAATTCTTCTTTTACGAGAAAGATTTATTATAGAAGGCTTCGCTCTCTCTTGTGGTGTCATAGAAAGAATCATAGCAGCGTTTCTGTCTAGAATTCTGTCATCTATGTCCATTGCGTCAAGCTTGCCTGTGTCTAATCCTGGTAGCTTTGAAAGAATACCCTTAATAGGGCCCATTCTTCTTATCTGCTCAAACTGATCAAGCAAATCATTTAAGTCAAACTGATTTTTAGCAAGCTTTTTAGCTGTTTCTTCTGCCTTTTTCTGGTCAAGTCTTGCCTCAGCATCTTCGATAAGAGTAAGCATATCACCCATACCCAAGATTCTGCCAGCCATTCTGTCTGGGTGGAAAACCTCAAGGTCATCCATCTTTTCACCATTACCAGCATAGCGTATTGGCTTGCCTGTTACAGCTCTTACAGAAAGCGCTGCACCACCACGGGTATCACCGTCTAGCTTTGTAAGAATAACACCTGATATATCAAGTAAATCGTTAAATGATTTTGCAACATTTACAGCGTCCTGACCTGTCATAGAGTCTACTACCAGGAAAATCTCCTGTGGGTTAAGCTCTGCTTTAATATTCTCAAGCTCTCCCATTAGCTGTTCATCTATATGAAGTCTACCTGCTGTATCAAGAATAACTACGTCGTGTCCGTAGTCCTTTGCATATTTTATAGCCTGTGTAGCAATTTTTACAGGGTTTTCCTTACCCATTTCAAAAACAGGTACATCTACACTTTTAGCTACAACCTTTAGCTGTTCAATAGCAGCTGGTCTGTAAACGTCACACGCTACAGCAAGAGGTCTGTGACCCTCTTTTTTAAGCATTTTTGCAAGCTTACCAGTGTGAGTTGTTTTACCAGAACCCTGCAAACCACACATCATAATCACTGTAGGAGGCTTTGATGCCCATTTCATTTTAACCTCTTCGCCACCCATAAGTGCTGTAAGCTCTTCGTTTACTATTTTAATAACCATTTGTGCAGGTGTAAGGCTTTCCATTACATCGGCACCAATTGCTCTTTCTGACACCTTAGCTGTAAAATCCTTGGCTACCTTATAGTTAACATCGGCTTCCAGCAAAGCAAGTCTTACCTCTCGCATTGCTTCTTTTACATCATTTTCTGTTAGCTTACCTTTTGAACGCAACTTTTTAAACGCTGCACTTAGTTTTTCTGACAAACCTTCAAAAGCCAAAGAAATCACCCTTTCACTCAGAACCTTGTTTTAATCTCTGCAATATTTTTTAAGGCATATTCACACTCCTGTGCTATTACCTTATTTTTACAGTTTTCAGAGTTTTCGTTTTCTATATTAATAACAGCTTTGTTTATAAGCTCAAGCTGTTGCTGTATGCTTTGCCACCTGCTGTATAAGCCAAGCTTTGTTTCAAGCTCTTCTAAAAAAGCCTCTGAACGCTTTATTGTGTCGTGCACACCTTGACGTGTAATTCCTACTATTTCGGCAATCTCTCTAAGCGAGAGGTCGTCATTATAGTAATAATCCATAATTTCAAGTTGCTTTTCTGAAAGCAGTTGACCGTAAAAATCAAGCAGTAATGATATTATCAACTTTTTATTCAATCTCATCACTCCTATAGTCTGTAAAGCTATTCACTTTACACTGTCAACTATTATACAACATCTCTCACACAGTGTCAAGCATTTTATTTGACAGCAATACATTTATTTTATACTAAACTCTGATAAAAAGTGGACAAAGATTTACGAGCAGATTTTGTGCCAAACGAATACTGACCCACAGCAAGGCTGACGCATTACGAGGACGCAGTATGAAGTTTGGTACAAAATATGCCGTAAAGAAGCCTACTTTTTAATAGAGTTTAGTATTATATAAACTTTATGCATAATTTTCATAACTGCAGGCTGTTTTTCTTTTGTGTCTTTATTTTAATCTCAGCCTGTTAACCCCACACTTAAAAAGATAAAAAATAAGCACTCAACAAAAGTTGAGTGCTTATTTCTGGCTGGGTTGGCGGGATTCGAACCCACGGGATGACGGAGTCAAAGTCCGTTGCCTTACCGCTTGGCGACAACCCAATATTTACTTTAGTTAGTAAATAACCGCACAAGCGTGTTACCTGTGCGGTTATTGGTGACTCATC